>JBOFNI010000001.1:0-1189 GCA_051658845.1 Brevinema sp.
CTTATCTTTCTGATATTTACTTTCGACTAGCCGATGAATATTTTGCAAAAGAACAATATGCCAAATCATCTCAATATTATTATCAAGCACGAATCTCTTCCGATAATGATTTTACCAAATCCGAAGCACTGTTAAGAGAGGGATGGAGTAAATATTATGCGAAAGACCCTCAAACACAAGAAATTTTTGAATTATTTCTTCAGCAATATCCGAAACATATCGGTATTCCTGATCTTACCCTAAAATTAGCAGAATTATACACTGTACAAAAAAATCCTTACGGCATAGAACTTCGACAAATTTTAATCAACAACCACCCTAATTCTCTTGAAGCAGAAAAAGCGAGAATATACTTTGCCCAGCAATTAAATCTACAAAACAGTATTGACGAATTTTATGATGCTCTTTCTAGAACTAAAGATAGTCAATTAAAAGCAAAATATTTATATACCTTGGGATTAAAATTAAAAAAAGAAGATAATCTTGATGCTGCTATCCAAATATTTAAAGATATTCATACCTTACGAGATCCCATTCATGGAGCGGATTCTTTATTTATTGCTGGTGATCTGCTCTTCCAACAAGAAAACTATCAGGATAGTTTAAAACTCTATATTAATATTATTGCTCAATACGATAAAGAACACTACCCAAAAGCCCTAGATCGTATTATTCAAACTTATATTGTATTAGAAGAATATAACAATGCGGAAAAATTTAAGAATCGACTCATTACTCAATTCCCTGAAAGTACCGAAACTCAACGATGGTTAAGATAATCAGCAATTTTTTGTACTGCATGATGAGTTTCCACTGGAAAATTTTGATATTCAGATTTGTTATTCATCATTAACTGAATGGTGGTTAATAAATCTGTTAGTTGTGGTTCTTCCAAAATTGTAGCACAATGTTGATCTACTAAAAATTTTGCATTTAAATATTGATGATTATCTGGTGAACGGTAGATCGGAATAAATAATACCGGAACTCTAAAATACAAAGCTTCCGAAACCGTACCAGCACCAGCTCTTGCCAACACTAAATCCGAAGCAGACCAAAAAGCATCCATCCGATTAATAAAGCGAAACATTTTAAGATCGTCTCCATACATAGACAGATGAGTTAATATTTCTTGACCATTCAAACGATCAAATTCTTTTGTTCCCAGACTCCAAACAATTTGATACCC
>JBOFNI010000002.1:0-5004 GCA_051658845.1 Brevinema sp.
GGCTATAAAAAGTCCCTTCCTTTATTTCTAAATGAGGCTCTATTTCGATACAATATCAAAGACTATAACAAACGCATAACGCTCATCTTAGATGTTTTACTAGCTCCTAAGCACAAAGAATAAAATCTCATACCCAAGAGCCTTATCTTACATAACACTCTTCTATCTTTGTGCCTTTAACCAGTACAGTGCCTAGCGATATTTACCAAGATTAAGCACTAACAAGCAGATTTGAGAATCTTATTTCCATAAAATCGACACCTATAAGTATCTTTAGTTTAAAAACTTAGAGATACAGTTTCTCAATGAAATAATCTCCTATAACAGAAGTGGTCTTATTCTATTCGATAAGTAGAGAAACAACATGTGTTGCTTGTGTATCATCATATAACTATAAGTCATTAAAAAACTCTTAAACGAAAACACAATTTCCAATTCTCATCTCCTTATTTTATATCACATTTTGACAAAGCACCTTGTTCCGTTTCTCAATCTAAACAACACATAAAAAAATTGACATTTATTTGAAAATATAGTATCATATTTACTTACAGAGAATAATATTACATACTTATTTACAAATCGAGGAAATTGATAAATCTTCATATTATATCACACAAAGGAGGAGAAAAAGATGAAGAAATATTTGTTGCTCATAGCACTATCAACTTTTATTGGAGGATGTTCTGTAGCTGAAACTCAGCATAGTTCACTAGACAAAGGAGCAGAGGCCACGGCTAAATTTAGAGTTAGAGAATTTAGTGCCCCTGATGAATTTTTCACAGTTACAGAGGATGGCATTGATCCTAACAATGACTGGCGTAAACTTATTGGTCAACGTTGGAATAGGAAAGCATATAATGAAGGTCGCTATATCTTTGCTCCTTCTGGCAAAAGAAGTATTAAATATTACACTGACGCTAGTGGACGTGAATATTGGTTTAACTATACCGCTTTTGATCATCGCCCTGACATTTGGTATGAAATCGTCGTTGGAGAAAAGGTCTTACAAACAGGATGGAGTACAGTTCGTATCACTATGAACAGTTTTTGTTTCCCCGATACAAAACCAGGAGACTATTCTGGGTCATCGCTTGAATTGATAGAATTCGATGTCCACTTCAGTAAAGATACCCAATTGGAAAACAAAGTTCTTGTAGTGGGATTACATTACAAAAAAGCTACTTTCCTACAATTAGGAAGCAAAGTGCCTGGTTATGATGTGTATAATATTTCCATTGAGGAAGGTAAAGGTAAACTCTCTATTACAGATGGACACCAGCCTGGAGAAGTAGTAGTTTTCCAACCCATCGTTGTTGATCCTAACAATGACTGGCGTAAACTTATTGGTCAACGTTGGAATAGAAAAGAATATAATGAAGGTCGCTATATCTTTGCTCCTTCTGGCAAAAGAAGTATTAAATATTACACTGACGCTAGTGGACGTGAATATTGGTTTAACTATACCGCTTTTGATCATCGCCCTGACGTTTGGTATGAAATTATGGCTGGAGAGAAAGTTTTACAAACAGGATGGAGTACAGTTCGTATTACTATGAACAGTTTTTGTTTCCCCGATGCAAAACCAGGAGACTATTCTGGGGCACCACTTGAATTATTAGAGTTTGATGTTAGCTTTAGAAAAGAAACTCAATTGAAAAACAAAGTTCTTGTGGTGGGATTACATTACAAAAAAGCTACTTTCCTACAATTAGGAGACAAAGTACCTGGTTATGATGTGTATAATATTTCCATCGAGGAAGGTAAAGGTAAATTCTCTATTACAGAAGGACACTATCCTATTGGTCCCCCTGCTCAAATAGAAAAACCTGAGCATACCTTAACCATTAATTCTATTACATCCAAAGACTGGAGATCTAATCCTGCTCGTAAGACCTATCGCTCTACTTGGAATTTATTCCTTGTAGGTGGCAAAAAAGGGCGTTTCCACTATGATTCCAATAATAAGGGTGAGAAATACTGGTTTGATTTTACATTTTTTGACCATAGAAAAGATGTATGGTATCAAATCGTTTTGGGGAATCAAATTATTCAAAAAGGTTGGACAACCGTTGATCTTCGTACCCACAGAATAAACAATAAAAATTATGTTCGTGTTGTCTTTGATGTAGATTTTCATCCTTACACTCGTATGGCTAAGTCCTTAATGGTCTATGACAATGCTTATTACAATGGTCGAGGTAGTCTCTTGTTTGACACAGAAAACAATTGGGGTAATGGCTTTGGTAATGGTTCTTTCTATATTTGGGATAATCATCAATCTGGTGCACTTTACTAAACTTGACTTATAAAAAAGACTCCCTGTATAATCAGGGAGTCTTTTTTATAAGTTTTACAAATTATGATACAGAACAAATCAAAAATATCCGTTCAAATAGTTTTTATCGGACAACACATATATTATCATAGCTTAAATTATTTCTCAAATATTATTATTGTTTTTTTCTTGTATAATTCGATCGTTTTTTTAATTATATGATATCAAATCTTTTTAACACTTATTTTCGTACATCCGCCTCAGAATCTTCCTTTCAATTACAAATTATAGTATTTTGTATATCCTATTAGTTTGGAGTATAGAGAAAAGAAGAATCTTTAGTTATTTGGGTAAATAATGATGACACAATTTCCTTTGTATCCCATTTTACAAATAAATATCCACAAATTTCTGTAAAATATATTAACCAAGCATTAGAATTGCAAAATGTTATCCGTGCCAAACAAGGAGAACCCGATTTATTCTTTGCTGAAGTACAAGATTTTGAAAAATAGAGAAACTCTACTTCTTAAGAAACCATCTTAATTGTAAACAGATATCTTAACAAAAAGATTTCAGTATTAATATTCAAAATACATATCATAAAAAATTCGATTTATGATCAATAAACCCAATTTTTCTCTACCAATCTTGAAACTATAATAGACAATTTACATACTAATATAATAAGAATCATTTTACCTTTTATCTATAATAAAATATTTTTTGGATAAAGCATTGTCATAAAAGTAATATTATAAATATTTTACTATTATCCATTCAATAGAAATAATCTTTGAACAAAAAGTTTTTTGAAAAAACTTTTTGTTCAAAGATTATTTCTATTGAATATATTTTTATTTCCCATATAATATAAAAATATAGGAGAATTATCGGATGAGTGAGAATAAAAAACATTCTACTATCGCATTAAATAAAGTATTTCGAATCATCAAAGAACACGGTCCCCTATACCCTAAAGATATAGTAACCCGATCCGGATTTGTAAAATCTACTGTATCTACATATGTAACTCGTTTAATGGAACTAGAGCTTATAGAAGAAGAAAGCCTACAAAATAGTTTACAAAAACGTAAAAGGATTGAGGTAAGTAGACAGCATGAGGTAATAGCTATTTATATAGGAATTTCAAGTATGCATATAGCCTTATGCTGTATTGATACTACTATTTTAGAACAAAAAGAATTCGAAATCAATTTTAATTCTATGTCCCCTGAAGATATTGTATTAATAATTATTAATACAATTGATGAATGGCATGGTGTATATGATATTTCCGGAATAGGCATAGGGATGCCACTAATTATCGAATTTAATTCACAAAAATGTATAACAACTCCATGTATAGATCCAAAATGGCAAGATTTTCCTATTAGTAGTATTTTAAAAGACCGTTATCAATGCCCTATCGTACTTGACAATGACGCTAATTTACTTGCATTAGGGGAAAAAATTAAAGGCGAAGGGAAAAATGTGAGCAATTTTATTTATATAAAACTTGGTACAGGTATCGGTGCTGGTATTATTATTGATAATAATATTTTTTATGGAGCATTAGGAGGAGCAGGAGATATTGGACATATAAATATTCAACAAAGTGAAGTACCTTGTGTTTGTGGAAATAAAGGGTGTTTTGAAATGCATGCAGGAGCAAGAGGAATAACACAATCTGCCATTAATCAAAAATCCGAGAGTGATTTTTTACAACAATTTACAGATGAGGACATAAGCCCAATTATTGTAGGTCGTGGTTTTTCTCAAGGAGATAGAGTGTGTACAGATATAATAATAAATAGTGGACGTACCATAGGTAATATATTATCTAATATTGTTCATATATTAAGCCCACAACTACTTATTATTGGTGGAGGAATGTCAAACATAGGTTATAAATTGATAGCTACTATAAAAGAAACATTATATAGTCAAGCACAACCAATTATTGTCCAAAATCTAGAAATAAAACAATCTAAATTACTGGATAAAGGTGGTCTGATAGGTGCCGCATATTTAATATCAGAGTATATTTTTGATGAACGAATAAAACAATCCGGATAAAATAATAAATATGTCAACTAAGTAATTAATCTTAAAATATCATTAATATATAGATATTTTATGACTATTAGGAGGTGTACTAATGGAATTAGGAAAAATAGCTTTATGCTACTGTTTTATAATTTTCACCTGTTTTACCCCTTTATTTTCTCAAGAATATAAAGGGGGGGTATCGGTTGGTGCTGAATATACAACAGGAAATTTAAACTACAAAGGGGATGGAATGTCTGTAGCTCCAATAATTAGGTTTTTTGCACCTATTTCTAGAGCTTCATGGCTGTCATTTTATGGACATGGAAAATTTTTTATTGATATTCAATCGCCTACATGGTATGCAGAAGACAATCCGTATTTTGGAGATTTAAAAAATATTGAATTAGTATTAGGAGTAAATTTAACACCATATTTAACAGTTGAGATGAATGAATTCAGATCAATGGATATTATGGCACGTTATTTTATACAAACGCAAGATTCTTATTCACACTATTTTAAAGTAGAATTCAATTACACTCCTTTTATTACAGGTAATATATGGGTATATGATCACGTTAATAAAATAAACAAATTAAGACGTGGACATGTAGATGATATAGGGTTAAAAATACAATATGATCTTGGTGTTGCACCATGGGTAAATTTATCAT
>JBOFNI010000003.1:0-2079 GCA_051658845.1 Brevinema sp.
GCTCAAACATCCAAATCTTCTTTTATGTCTGTCGATCATTTACTGATAGCAATTGCTCAAACTTCGGTAGAACCTTGGAAAAGCAAATTTCAATCTCTTAATTTTACCACAAATCGTGTCGAAGAAGCAATCAAATTATTCAAAAATACTCAAGAGTCCGAATATGAAGAAACTGGAGAAGCTTTAAAAAAATATACAAAAGACCTGACAGAACTGGCATTGAAAGGAAAAATTGACCCCGTAATCGGACGTGATGAAGAAATCCGAAGAGCTATTCAAATTTTATCCCGTAGAAATAAAAATAATCCCGTATTAATCGGAGAAGCCGGTGTAGGAAAGACCGCCGTTGTTGAAGGAATTGCCAAGCGGATTGTACAGGGTGATGTTCCGGACTCTCTAAAAAATAAAAAAATTCTCTCTTTAGATCCGGGCTCTTTGATTGCCGGAGCAAAATATCGTGGGGAATTTGAAGAACGATTAAAAGCCCTCTTAGACGAATTAGAACAAGCCGATAACAGTATCATTCTCTTTATTGACGAAATCCATTTAATGGTGGGAATGGGAGCTGGAGGGGATAGTGCCGGCGATGCCGGTAATCTCTTAAAACCTGCCTTGGCTCGAGGTGAAATTCGAGTCATCGGAGCAACGACTTTAGAAGAATACCGTAAATATATCGAAAAAGACAAGGCTCTGGAACGAAGATTTCAAACCGTAATGGTAGAAGAACCTTCTAAAGAAGATGCTATCGCTATTCTAAGAGGGATTAAAGAAAAGTACGAAATTCATCATGGTATCCGAATTGCTGATAGTGCCTTAATTACTGCGGTTAATTTATCAGTTCGTTATCTACCTGATCGGAAATTACCGGATAAGGCCATTGACCTTATGGATGAAGCTGCCGCACGTATCCGCACCGAACTGGAATCCGAGCCACAAGTTATTGACCGTTTAAGACGATTTATTACCCGATTAGAAATCGAAAAAACATCTCTCATTAAAGAAAAAGACGAACATTCCCAAAAACGGCTCAAAATCTTGGAATCCGAGCTGGCAGAAGAGCAAAATAAAATGCTTGCCTTAAAAGCGACTTGGGAAAAAGAAAAAACCAATGTCGACCAAATACGAAAACTCAAAGAAGAAATCGACAATCTCAAGAATCAAGAAATTATTTTAGAACGAGAAGCAAAGTTTGAAAAAGTCGCAGAAATCCGTTACAGTATTCTCCCAAAAAAAGAAGAGGAATTGCAACAAAAAGAACAGGAACTAAAAGAATTATCCTCTCATGACGATACCCTTATTAGAGAAGAAATCACCCCAGAAGACATTGCCAAAGTTGTTTCTCTCCGAACAGGAATCCCTGCCTCTCGGATGATGGAAAGCGAAAAAGAACGACTCCTTACTTTAGAAAAACATTTAGGGTCTCGAGTCATCGGACAAAAAGAAGCAATCCACGATATTGCAAATGCAGTGCGCCGTTCCCGTGCCGGATTAGCCGGAGACAACAGACCCTTAGGATCTTTTTTATTCTTAGGCCCTACCGGTGTAGGAAAAACGGAGCTGTCTAAAGCACTCGCCGAATTCTTATTCGATGATGATAAAAACATGGTGCGTATTGATATGAGCGAGTATATGGAGAAATTTTCTGTCCAACGGCTGATCGGTGCCCCTCCCGGATATGTTGGATATGAAGAAGGCGGACAACTCACCGAAGCGGTAAGAAGGCATCCTTATTCTATTGTTCTCCTAGATGAAGTAGAAAAAGCCCACCCTTCCGTATTTGATGTTCTATTGCAAGTTCTCGATGATGGACGATTAACAGACGGACAAGGGAGAACCGTATCATTTACCCAATGTGTTTTTATCATGACATCCAACCTCGGCTCTCATACCATTATTGATTGGAAAGGAACAGACGAAGAATTAGAAAAGCACCTCAAAGAAGAATTAAAACTGGTCTTCCGTCCTGAGTTTCTAAACCGTATTGACGATATTGCCGTCTTCCACAGGCTCAGTAAAGAAGATCTCCTAGAAATCACCAAAATCCAACTGGAAGACGTAAAAAAACGACTTGCAGAACGA
>JBOFNI010000004.1:0-1466 GCA_051658845.1 Brevinema sp.
ACTAGTTGTTTTAATCAACATGCTTATGAATACTACTTAAATTATTTTCTGTAACACCACAGCTAAGTATTTCAGCTACCACTTATTTTCTGAATGCGTTAGTTTTGAACATTGTCATATCTACATTAATGTCGGTCTACGAAATACATGGAATGCTATAATAATGCGCTATAATGTAAATGTTTTGTAACGATTACCAGGAATTTCTACAATTATTTAATCAAAGACCACTACGTTTGTGCTAATTAAAATACTAGTAAAAAAAGGAAAATTAAGAAAATCTATCTATCTATCTATTCAAAAAGGATTAAGAGAATTTGTGTACAGATTGTGTGGATGACATAAAAAACTGGATGTTAAGTAACTTCCTTTTGCTTAACCCCGGTAAGACAGAGGTTCTGCTACTGGAACTGCAACTAGCTAGAAGTAAACTCTCAGATCACACAGTAACTCTAGATGGTCTTTCTGTCTCATCAAGTGCAACAGTAAAAGACCTGGGTGTGATTATAGACTCCAACCTTTCATTGGAAGCTCACATTAACAATATTACTAAAATAGCATTCTTTTATCTCAGAAACATTGATAAAATAAGAAAAAACGTATGACTCCAAATGACGCAGAAAAATTATTTCATGCTTTTATTACATCTAGGTTGGACTACTGTAATGCTTTACAGTCTGGATGTTCAACTCTGTGTATAAATAAGCTACAGTTAATTCAGAATGCTGCAGCCAAAGACCTTACTAGAACCAGGAGATCTGAACATATCACCCCCATCCTATGCACACTACATTGACAAACTGATCTTTTGTCATTTTTTTCACTTCACTAATCTTTTGATTATGTAAAGCTGCTTTGAGACAATGACTGTTGTAAAAAGCGCTATATAAATAAAATTGAATTAAAATTGAATTGATATTACATCATCAGTAACTGCAGGGACGCACAACACACTCCAGTATGCCTGTACCGAGAAACAGAGACTTTCTTCCCATCCCCCACGATATGGCAGAATCAGTAATTACGGGGACACACAACATACTCCAGTATGTCTGTACTGAGAAACAGACTTTCTGCCCATCCCCCACGATATGGCAGAATCAGTAATTACGGGGACACACAACACACTCCAGTATGCCTGTACTGAGAAACACAGACTTTCTGCCCATCCCCCACAATATGAGACTGTCAGTAACTACAGGGACACATAACACACTCCAGTATACCTGTACTGAGAAACAGACTGTCTGCCCATTCCCCACGATTTTACATTAGCAGTAACTAACAACACACAGCAGGACTGTACACATCCCTGTTAATAAATAAGGTTATAGGTATCAAAGTACATACCGCAAAAAACGATTACCTGACAAACTCACGGTTCTTACAGTAAACTGTGTTCTTGCACAATTACCTTGTGTGTTATTTCATCATTGTTAGCACAGTTTACTAAAGCAGCTGACTGG
>JBOFNI010000005.1:0-1378 GCA_051658845.1 Brevinema sp.
ATAGGAGCTTGTAGTAATAAAACAAGTTCAAGTGAGAAAATTGCAATGTTAATGCATACCCCGATGATGGAGCAAAAATTCCAAGAAACAACAAATCCGGATTTGGATTTTTTAGTTAATATGATCCCTCATCATTTGGGTGCAGTCCTTTCTGCAGAAGAATATCTTAAAGTAGGCATCGATAAAGCAACCCGTGTTGTGGCTTCTAATATTATAGTCGCACAAAAAGCAGAGATTGCCGAATTTGAAGAACTCTCTGTGGCTCTTGCAAAAGAAGTGGCTTACGATCAAGAAGAAGTCAAAAAAATTGCTACGGAATCTAAAAAAGTGATGCATGAGATGATGGAAGCCATGTCTTCGGTAAAGATGACCGGAAATGTGGATAAAGACTTTCTAACACATATGCTTCCTCATCACCAAGGTGCTATTGATGTTTCACAAACAATTTTAAAAATTTCTACTAATCAAGTAATCAAAGAAATTGCCAATCGTATTATTGATGAACAAGAGCGAGAAATTGAAGAAATCAAAATGATCTTGTCCAAAATGTCGTAACGATCTCTAAGATGATTAAATACTTGAAAAATCTCCCAAAATATTTTATAATATTAAAAGATAATCATTGAGGAGTATTTATGCACTGTGCTTCGTTAATTAGCGGAAGTAAAGCCAACTCGTTTTATGTAGAAACGGAGCACCATTCGTTATTGATTGACGCCGGATTATCATTGCCTAAATTAGAATCTGCGTTTGCTAAGTTACGCTTGGATCATCGTAAAATCTGTGGGATTTTAATCACTCATGAACATGAAGATCATATCAGACATCTAAAACGTATTGCTCATGCCCTAAAATTGCCGGTATATATTACAGAAGAATCCCTTAAAAAATCAGGACTATCCTTGCAGGATTATCATATTATAAAAGCAGGCGATGAATTTTGTTTCGGTGATATCCATGTGGATACCTTTCAAGTCCTTCATGATGCGGAAATGTGTTTAGGATTTGTCTTCCATCATCAGGGAAAGAAATTATTTTTTGCATCTGATATTGGCTCTTTCGATCAACGGATTCTCAACAAAGCAGAAAATGCTGATTTCATCGGAATAGAAGCCAATTACGAACCTTCTATGTTGGCTCAATGTCTATACCCCCAACATCTTAAAGAACGGATCTCCAGTGGTTCTGGTCATTTGTCCAACCCTCAAGCCTCACGATTTATCAAAGAAAGTATGGGTACACATACAAAAAACGTGATGTTTCTTCATATTAGTGAAAATAGTAACTGTACTTCTCATATCGAAAAAATGATTGATCGGGATCTTCACCACATGGCTCCGGAAATTCATTTTCGTATTACCAACAGACATACGAACGG
>JBOFNI010000006.1:0-4456 GCA_051658845.1 Brevinema sp.
TCTCTTAACAGTGCTTCGGATTTGGTAAAATCATTATCGGAAGAGATTCGTGCTTGATAATAATATTGAGATGATTTGGCATATTGTTCTTTTGCAAAATATTCATCGGCTAGTCGAAAGTAAATATCAGAAAGATAAGCACTTTGAGGGAATGTGGATTGAATATATGCGGTGGTTTTTTCTGCTTTTGCCATATTTTGGATTTCTAAATAGCTAAAAACGATTTCTGACCACAGAAGTTCTTGTAAATTATGAATTTCTCCTGTTTTTTTACTGGCTTTAAGATAACGCTCATAGTTTTTAATAGCTTCTTTATGTTGGCCTAAAGCTCTTAAGGTTGAAGCTTCGGTGAGGAAGAGATCGGTTTTTCTTGTTTGATTTTTTGTGAGTAAGGATGATTCTCGAAATAAGGTAAGAGCTTGCTCATATTGTCCGATACGAAAAAAGCTCCGAGCTTGTAGTTCTTTAAATTCTGATAGCAGTTCTGGATTATCAGTGGTGAATGATTCTTGATCCAGAACATTATGAAAATTTTCTGATTTAAATTCTAATTTGGCAATTGCTAAGGTAGTATCCGGATAGAATTCCGATTTAGGAAATTCTTGAGCCAGTTTTTTGAACAAGGATAAGGCCTCGTTATTCATCCGAAGATTATATCTAATCGCAGCAGAATAGTATAAGGCTTGTATGCTTTCCGGAGTATTTTTCCAAACTTTCCAAACACGATCAAAATATTCTAAAGAGCGACGGGCTTCATTAATGCTGTAGCTTCTTCCTAAGCCTATCAAGGCTTGTCGTTTTAACTGCTCATTGGAGGAATCATTAACAATGGTTTGGAAATAATTACGTGCTTTTGTTTGATTGCCTATATTTGCATAAGCATGTCCTAAAAAGATCAAGATCTCGTCTTTTTTAGGACTCTGTGGTTCTCTTACTAGGTATTCGTCAAAAATTTTGATACTGTTGTCGTAATTTTTATCGATGAGGTGTGATCTACCAAGCCAATATAAGGATTCGTTGGCAAAGGAACTGTAAGGAAATAAATCTTGAATTCGATCGGCAGTACGTTTTACCGCTGTCGTATTGCTTTTTAAAAAATGAATTTCTGTGATTTTTAACAAAGCACTAGCTTTTTGTCTATCGTCACCACTACTTTCTCTAAGGTAGTAGACTAAGGCTTGGTCATAATTTTTTAGAAGAATATTGAGGTAGGCTAATTCTGCGGCAGCTCTCACTATATAAGAAGAATTTTGATGATAGTTTAATAGAATATTGAGGAGACGGTGGGATTCCTTAAAATTTTGTTGTTGTTTGTATAAGAAAGCGGCTTTATATAGGGCCTCATCTTGGTAAGAACCGTATTGCTCTGCAATGGGTAAAAAATAAGAGAGGGCTTTGGGGATATTATTTTCTTGAAGGTAAATTTCTCCCATGAGTCGTTGAATTTGGATATTTGTTTGTGGAATACTTTCCGCATATTGTTTGGCTTTATTGATTTGTCCTAAGGCAATATGATTTAAAGCGATAAAATATTGTAGTTCTTCTTTATAAATAGAATTGGGATATAAAGCCTCAAAACTTTGTGATAAAATTTGCGATTGTCTGGTTTCTTGTTGTTGTAAAGAGAGATAAAGTAGTTTAACATGGGCAATTTCTTTATAGGGAGATCCGAGTTGCGAATTATGGATGCTTTGGAGGAGTTGTTTGGCTAAGATCGTATTGTTTTGATTGATAGCTGATTGGTATAAATATAAAAGAGCTTGGTGTTTGATCTCTAAATTTTGATGATTGGTGAGGCTTTGTAGGAGAGTTTCTGCTTGAGGAATATCGTCTTCGTAGAATAATGCAGCTCCTTTTAGAAGAAGTAATCCATCGTTTAGTGTTTGAAATTGATTGAGTTCTTTAAGAAATAAATTATAGCGTTTTTGTTGGAAAATTTGTATAATATTATTAAATTGTTTTTGTTGAGTGTTTGAAAAAAGATTTGCCTCTTGTAAATCAGGAATTTGTTGTACTATCGAATCATAGGTGGTGGATAGGGATGGTAGGAGCATTAATATTATCATTATAAGAATCTTTTTCATCATTATTTATTGTAAGGGATTTCTAATTTTTTTTCAAGATTCGATCTCTTCGTTCCGAAAAATATTAAGTTGAAGGAGTTTTTTTATGAGTGTTGAGCGTCTTAAAGAATTACGAGCTATCGTCGATTATCATAATAAATTATATTACCGGCAGGATAATCCTGAAATTACCGATATAGAATACGATACTCTTTTTCGTGAATTATTAGAATTAGAAAATCAGTATCCAGAAGAATTTGCTCTTGATTCCCCAGCTCTCAAAGTAGGCTCGGCACCCCTGACTGAATTTCAATCTCATCAACATCGTTATCGAATGTATAGTCTTAATAATGTGATGACAAAAGACGAATTTCTGTTATTTTTTCATAATGTCATGAATGTAGAACTTACTTCATTGGCTACTCCAAGTATTGTACTGGAGTACAAATTTGACGGCTTGGCCTTAGAGCTGGTTTATAAAGACAGAGTATTAGTCGAAGCAAGTACCAGAGGCGATGGAGAAATAGGAGAACTGGTAACGGAAAACGTTCGTACTATTAAGAATATCCCTCTCCGTTTGGAAGATAGTGCTCCTAATGATTTGATTGTCTATGGCGAAGCAATCATGCTCAAAGAAGACTTCAAACGCTTAAATCAGAACCGTGTTAATAATGGAGAACGAGAATTTGCCAATCCACGTAATGCGGCGGCAGGGAGTATTCGTCTCTTGGATTCTCGGATTTCTGCTGAGCGGAAATTACAGTTTTTTGCGTACGATGTTCGGACGGAAGATACCTCATCTTCGTTACATTTGTTAAATCTTCATACCCATCGTATGGATTATTTAAAAGAATTAGGTTTTTCTACGTCTCCCGAACGGAAGATTATCCACGCCGGCAATTTACACGAATCGTGGATGTTTTATGAAGAAGTAGAACAAAAACGAGACGGTTTACCTTTTGAAATTGACGGATTGGTAGCGAAAGCCGTGATGGACGAAATTAGAGAAATGCTGGGTTATGCCGATCGAGCTCCAAAATGGTCAGTTGCTTGGAAATTTGAAGCGGAAGAAACTCAAACAACACTCTTAGATATTGAGTACGAAGTTGGACGTACCGGAGCGATTACGCCTGTTGCCTTATTGAATCCGGTAGAATTAGCAGGGGTTATGGTTTCTCGGGCAAGTCTGCATAATTTTGATTATATTAAGGATAATGATTTTTATCTAAAGGATACGGTGATTATCAAACGGGCAGGAGATGTGATTCCTTTTGTGGTACGATCCTTATCAGAAAAACGACCTACAGACGCTACTCCTATTCAAGAGCCGAAACAATGCCCTGTCTGTGGCCAAGATACGGTACGAGATAAAACTCAAGGTCAAGAGGATACACGGGTTCTTCGTTGTGCGAATCTGGTGTGTTCCGGTCGGCTTCAATCCCGTCTTAAATATTTTGTTTCTAAAGCAGGGTTGGATATTGAAGGATTTGGGAATAAAATTGTCGAGTTATTATTCCAAAAAGGATTTCTTGGCACCCCAGAAAAGCAATATTATGATCTTCTTTCGTCGGTATTTACCCTCTCTCAACGAGAACAAGAATTACTCAATCTTGAGGGTCTGGGTGAAAAAAGTGTCCGACAGCTATTGGAACAAATCCAATCAAAACGCCATCCAGAGTTTTCTACTTTTATTCAAGCGTTTGGAATTAAGGGTGTAGGTTCGGTTTCTGCAAGTAAACTGGCGGTGTGTTTTCCAACGCTGGATGATTTAATTATTGCCTATTTGCACGAAGGTAAAGAATATAAACAATTAATGAAGATTAAAGAGATTAGAACTACCATTCAAGAACTAATCAAAGAAAAAAGTGCCATCACTCCAGAACAAATTGCTCAAGATGTGAATCTTAAAATTACGCAAAAAATATGTGATGACAAGCTTGCTCAATTAAGGTCAGAAGAGCCAAAACTCGTGCAAGAATTAGTCTTAGGAGTGAGTGCCACAGAAGAATTAGTACAATTTTTTACCCATACTCGTTATCATCAAGAATTAAAAGAGCTTTTTGCAACAGATTTTGCTATTGTGTATAACAATAAAGAACAGATCTCTTTAGGCTATAATATCTTTTCGGGAAAAACAATGATGATGACAGGGAAATCGGAATACCTTGAATCTCGTCAAGAAATCCTCCAGTTTATGAATGGTCTTGGGATTCAAGTATTGCCAGGGGTAACTAAAAAACTGGATTATCTTATTATCGGAGAAAAACCCGGAGCAGAGAAAGTAAAAAAAGCTATTGAACTAGATATTCCGTTGCTTAAGGAAAAAGACTTTTTAGACAAATTAGAACCGAATATTATTGAGACGTTCCGAAATATTTCAAAAAAATAAAAAA
>JBOFNI010000007.1:0-41245 GCA_051658845.1 Brevinema sp.
ACATTATTTTATATTCTTTTAACCTCATTAGTAGGAGGAATGCAACTTTTTGATATTCCTTATATCTTTAAGACAGGAAATCAAGAAACATTAACAGTGATGCAATACTTATTTCAACATGCTTTCCAAAATAATAATATTGGTTATGGTGCTGCCATTGCTATTTTATTATTTATAAAAATTTTAATTATTTCCATAGGGCTTTCAATAATCAATAAATATTTTAAGGCAAGGTATCAATAATGAAAAAAAATATTCTTTATTTAACACTTGGTATTCTAGTATTTATCACCATTATCCCTTTTATTATTGTAATAATTAATGCAACTCGTTCTCATACAGAAATACTAACCGCACCAATATCCTTTAGATTCGGATCCTCAATGACTGAAAATTATACTAAAGTTCGTCAATTTATTCCAATCTGGAAAGGGTTAGGTAATACCGTGTTTTACGCATTTATAGGAACTATACTAACAGTATATTTTTCTACACTGGCTGCTTATGGATTTACCGTTTATGAGTTTACAGGAAAAAAAATATTACTAGCACTTATTATGTTGTTGATTATTATTCCTGGAGTTTTAGGAATGATCGGCTTATTTGATGTAATCGTCCATATGAAATTATTAAATTCTTATTTAGCGTTATTTTTACCAGCCATAGGAAGCGTAGGCACAATATTTTTTATGCTTCAGTTTATGGAAAACATTATTTCAATTTCTTTAATCGAACAAGGTCGTATTGACGGTATGTCTGAATTTTCTATTTTTCATTTTATCATTTTACCAATAATTATTCCAGGCATGGCTACGATTAGTATTGTGAATTTTATTGGTAATTGGAATAATCTAATAGGTCCTTTATTATTTTTATTTGACCCAGATAAGTTTCCACTTACTGTAATGATTGCACAGTTACCAAGAGATTTTGCTTCTGATTATGGGGTTACATATTTTACCCTAGCTTTTTCGTTATTACCATTAATTATTATATTTTTATTTCTAACGAAATTTATTGTACAAGGACTCATGGCAGGAAGTATAAAAGAATAATACCACGAGGTTTTTATGATAAAAATATTATTAATAGGCTTACTTTTTTCTTATTGTACAAAACAAGAAAAAGAAGAATCTTTAGTTATTTGGGCGAATAATGATGATACAATTTCCTTTGTATCCCATTTTACAAATAAATATCCACAAATTTCTGTAAAATATATTAACCAAGCATCAGAATTCCAAAATAAATTGCAAAATGTTATCCGTGCCAAACAAGGAGAACCCGATTTATTCTTTGCTGAAGTACAAGATTTAAAAAAATATATAGATAGAAGTTGGTATACCCCCTTAGAAGGAGAGTATGATTTAAGCTCCAAGCAAACAAATATGCCTTCTTATATATGGGATATCGGTTATGGTAGGGATAAGCAATTTTATGCTGTTGGATATCAAGCAACACCGGTTGGTTTTTTTTATAGAAAAAGCTTAGCCCGACAATATCTAGGAACAGATAACCCTGAACAAATTTCTCAAATGATTAATACTTGGGAAAATATTAAGTTGTTATCTCAAAAAGTTTATCAACAGAGTGGTGGAAATACAGTTTTTTTTGATGGCTTGGAAGGGATTTATCAAGCATTTTTAGTTACACGTTCAACCCCTTGGGTTAAAGATAGTAAACTTTATATAGACCCTGTAATGTTGGACTTTATGGATTATATTAAAGATATTTATACCAATCAATACTCTTTTGTATCTCCAAATATTTGGGATAATACTTGGTATAACAGACATTGTGAGAATAAAATTATAGGCACATTTTTACCTACATGGGGATTACGTTATAATTTATTAAATGTTCAAAAAGCTCAATCCGATTGGGGGGTTGCTTCAGTCATAGAACCATTTTTTTGGGGAGGAGGCTGGCTTGGAATATATAGTGGTAGTAAAAAAAAGGATCGGGCCTATCTATATTTAAAAGAGTTTATTTCTTATCAAGCTTCATTAAATTACGCACTAGTCAGTAGAGACTTTCCTGCAAATTCACAGGCAATGGATACATTTGCAAGTACTTTAGAAGATCAAAATTTATCCCAAATTTATCGTTTTTTTGTTACTAATGTGACCAATATTAGTAGTAAACAAGTTGATTTACTTACTCAATATGATGGCGTGTTAAGAGGATTGTTTATGGAAGCCATAATTGCTTATATGTTTGGTGAAAAAACAAAAGAACAAGCAATTGAGGATTTTAGGATACTGGTGGTTGTTTCTTTTCCAGATTTAGAAATATAAATAATATCATTAAATACTAGAAATTATAAAAGCATATTATTACCATCTTATGACACCATAAATACAATTTGAAAAGAGAATTTCTTAATTACTAATTTTGCATTTAGAACTGTTACATAAAATAAGAGCTGTAATAGTGCTTTTATTCCAAATAAAATCCTATCAATGAGAATTTATATAAATCCTTCTAATATATCTTCCTTGGAGAATATCCGTATGTTGCTTTAATCTTGTAGTATCGTATCCCACATATAGCTGATACCGATATGCAAAGAAACTCTATAGAAAAAATCCTTAACATTATGAGTGATTCTTTCTACTTGGTAACGTAAATTTTCATAGACTCCAAATCTATTATTACTGGAGTAAGTAAATCCGTTACTCTATCGAATTCTAAAAGAATTAGCAAGAGTTTCAGGAAAATCTAATTTAACAAATCCTCCGATACCTTTTGATCCCCTACTCCGCCCCAATAGAATCTTAGATCAATATCCTCCCCAACAGCTATATCAACCACATCGTTTAATTCTATAAACAACTATCCTGAGCAATAGCATTGGTAATGAATTATTGTAATTACGTATTCCGAACCAAAAGTAAGATACTGGTTTACAGGAAGATTCCGTGTATAGTAAACGGTTGGTTTAAACTGTAACGCTATCTCTATTCCAAGGGAAAATATATTAACCATTGTAAGATATATTTCTCCTCTAAGTCCGGCAAGACAAACTCCTCCAACACCACCTGACCCCAAACCAATCGTATTACTTTCTGTGGAGATAATACCCAAATAAAG
Organism: Brevinema sp.; assembly: GCA_051658845.1. Taxonomy (GTDB): domain Bacteria; phylum Spirochaetota; class Brevinematia; order Brevinematales; family Brevinemataceae; genus Brevinema_A. Next base: position 3,094 of record JBOFNI010000007.1, read on the forward strand.
TATTATAAACCCTTTAAAACAAACTCTAAACCAACGTAGTCTGTTAAAATCTCTATCTCATTACCTAACAGTAATCATTCTCCTGATTTATTTTTGGTAATTTTATCCATGTACAATCTGAGTGATCTAGTTACAGGGATATCCTGTGCAAAACTGTTGGTATCACAAAAACAAACTCAATAATATAGCATACTTTTTCACGTGATTGCCTATATTCCTAATTGCTTATATAATTAAAAAAAAATTAATTTTATATATTGTAATTTTTTTAATATATGATATAATGTGTTAATATCTACATTGATATCAGATGGAGATTTTATGTATTTTTTAGGAGTTGATGGAGGCGGAACGAAAACAGCCTTCTGTTTAGTAAGCGAACATTTCTGCAAAAAATTTGTTACAAGTACCTGTTATATTGATGATGTTGGAGAAGATGGAGTACATAAGGTTTTCCAAGAATTTGAGTCTTTTCTCAAAACACATGGGCTGTCTTACCAAGATATTAAATTTGCAACACTAGGTATGCCGGGATTTTCAGAATCACCAAAGTGGGATTCAACAATTTTAAAAATACTTGATTATTATTTTGGAGATAAATTTCAATGTGAAAATGATTGTTTTGTTGGTTGGGCAGGTAGTTTAGCATGTCAAGCTGGGATTAATATTGTTGCGGGTACTGGTGCTATAGGTTATGCGATGAACGAGAAAGACGAAACAGCACGTATTAGTGGTTGGGGTCATATCATTGGAGATGAAGGATCCGGTTATTGGCTAGGTATGAGATGTATGGAAGTCTTTAGTAAACAGTCCGATGGTCGTATGAAGAAAACAGCAATTTATGATTTATTTAAACACTATATAGGATTAAAAGAAGATGGGGCGTTAATTGATTTAGTCTACAACCAATGGAAAGGCTCAAGGACTAACATTGCAGATCTGTCAAAAATTGCCTATCAAGCAGCACTAGAAGGTGATTCTATCGCTCTAGAATTAATAAATCAAACAGCCTATGAGCTTGCGTTAATGGCAGAAGGGTTGATGAATAAATTAAGTTTTGAAGGAAAGATTTTTATTTCATATAGTGGTGGGATTTTCAAGATGGGCGATTTAATTCTTAATCCTATCAAACAACATCTTAGTAAGAGTCCATATTTATTTGAGCTAATTGCTCCTATCTTAGAACCAGTAGAAGGAGCGGCGTTTCATGCTGCAAAAAGATACAACAATACTCTGAGTCCTACAGATTTATTTCAATAAACAAATAAAAGGACACTCTTATGATAGAAGTCAAAGTGTTGAGCAATTTGGAAAAAGTATTTCCAAAAATCGAACCCAAGTACGATACCTTTCCAAGATCGTTTTTAAAAAACGAATCTCATTCTTTTCAAGTTGCTTATAATGGATTGAATATTAATCAACGTGATATAGTCGCAAAATATCAATTGAATACAAAAGGGATTCCAAAGGGTATGGAAGCCCATATTTATGCAGTGAAATTGATCCCATCAGAGTATTCAAGCCATGCACAAATTGACGACAATTATCTTCCTAATTATGAGCCTGGACTTTTTCCTGATTTACTCAAAAAAATAGACAAAAATCAATATTTTGACGTTCGTGAAAATTATTGGGCTAGTTTATGGATTGAGCTTGTTCCAAATAAGCAATTAGTAGCAGGAATTTATACCATAGAGTTAGAATTTTGGACAGAGAGTGCTTGTGAAAAAACTCTTAGTTATGAGTTTGAAGTAATCGATATAGATCTTCCTGAGCAAAAATTGTACCATACGGAGTGGTTTCATACGGATTGTCTTTGTCATTATTATCAAGTTGAACCCTTTAGTGAAGATTATTGGGCATTGATAAAAAATTACATGAAAGTAGCCGCAGAGCATGGTATTAATATGATTCTCACTCCTATTTTCACCCCTCCATTAGACACAAAAATTGGAGGAGAACGTTTAACAATCCAGCTCATAGATATTTCGTATAAAAATAGTAAATTTCATTTTAAATATGATAAATTTAGAAAATGGGTAAAAATCGCCAAAGAAGTTGGAATCAGATATATTGAGATTTCTCATTTATTTTCTCAAGAAGGTGCAAAATACGCTCCTAAAATCATGGTACATACAGAAAACGGTTTGGAATATTATTTTGGTTGGCATACAGATGCCCTTTCTGATGAATATGCTGACTTTTTGAAACAGTTTCTTACCGATTTTGTAAAAGAACTCAAAGATTTGAAACTGGAAAATAACTGTTTCTTTCATGTTTCTGATGAGCCTTTAATAACGCATTTAGAAGCTTATAAAAAAGCAAAGTCAATTATTTATCCATATATTAAGGATTTCCCATTAATTGATGCGTTATCTGATTATAATTTTTATATATCGGGTACTGTTCCTTGTCCAATTCCCTCGACTGATCATATCGAGAAATTTTTAGAAGCTAACGTTTCTCCATTATGGACATATTATTGTACAGGTCAATATTTAAATGTTTCAAATCGCTTTTTCTCTATGCCAAGTGCAAGAACGAGAATCCTTGCTTATCAATTATTTAAGTATGATATTCAAGGATTTTTGCATTGGGGTTTTAATTTTTGGAATACAAGAGATTCGATAAAGTCTATCGATCCTTATGTAGTTACCGATGCTGGTGGACATTTTCCATCGGGGGATTCTTATTTGGTATATCCTGGGAAGGATCTTATGCCTGAATTCTCTTTAAGATTAAAAGTATTGTATCAAGCATTAAATGATTTAAGAGCAATGCAATTGTTAGAAGAATTAAGTAGTAAAGAAGAAGTGCTTAAACTCATTGATCCTGATAATTCAATGAGTTTTAGTAAATATCCCAAAGGAAGTGTATTCATTCTCCAAACAAGAGAAAAAATCAATCAAACAATAAAATCATTAAAAAAGTAGAATCAATCAAAAAAATATGTTATAGGAGTAACAAATGAAAAATTTAGGAATCGTATTTGTATTTTTAATGTTCATATCATGTGGAAACAACAGTGGTAAAACCATTGTACGTTATATGTATTGGGATAATACGTATAGTGATGCTGCAAAACAAATGAAAAAAGAATTTGAAGAGGCAAATCCAGATATCCGGATTTCTTTAGAAGTATCACCATGGAATCAATACTGGACAAAACTTGAGGCTGCAACATTAGGTAAAGATATGCCTGATGTATTTTGGATTAATTTCCCTCAATTTCCAAAGTTTTACGATGCAAATCTTTTTTATAATTGGAACAATGAATATGAAGGTTTAACTGATATAGTAACATCATATCCCCAAGCCATTAAAAATGTATACTGTAGAGATGGTGGATATGTTGCGTTTCCAAAAGGAGCTGATACAACAGGAATCTATATCAACAAAAAAATCTTCCAAGATGCCGGAGTTCCTTTACCAAGTACAAATTGGACATATACAGAATTTACTAATACACTGGTTCTTCTCAAAACAAAGTTACCTACAAATATTTATCCTTTATTGATGGTACAAACAGAGCAAGGCGGATTTGAGTATTTTGTTTATAATAACGGTGGATATATTGTTTCACCTGATGGCACACAACATGGCTTAAGAATGCCAGGTACACTATTAGGACTTGAAGAATACAAAAAAATAATGCTCAGTGATTGGACACCTTCATATACATCATTACAAGAGACACCTGTATCTCAATTATTCTTATCTGGGTATGGAGCTATCTTGACTCATCTTAGTGTATGGATCAAGCGTTTTGCTGATAATCCCGAATTAATTTCAAATATTGTAACATATCCATACCCAACAATAAACGGTCAAAACAGAGTAGTTCTACAATCAGTAGGAGATGGTATTGCCTATAATAGTAAGAATATAGAGGCTGCGAAAAAATGGGTTCAATTTATGAATTCACCAAGAGGATTGGAAATTCAATCACAAATAGGAATTTTCTTCCCATTAGTAGAACCATACACATCACAATTTGCTTCTACATTTGGTGTATCAATGGCACCATTTCTTGATTATAACAATACCTATTCATACCCAAGTACTTTAAACTTTTCAAAATATTACACTTTATATAACAGAGCAATTCGTCTTACAATAGAAAACAATACTTCAATAGCAACAGAATTATCTAATATACTTCCGGAGGTTGATATATTATTTGCTAAATAAATTAAGGAAGCACTATGAAAAGCTTAACAAAACAACAAAAACAAAATATAATATGGGGTTATGTACTTCTTTTACCCACACTTTTTGGACTTGGTTTGTTCTATGTATATCCGTTTTTTGAGAATATTTATAATAGTTTTTCAGAAATTTCATTTGTTGGGACAAAAACTTGGGTTGGTTTGGATAATTATTTAGCATTTTTCAAAGACAAACGTATTATCGACAGTTTTTTATATACATTTCGCTATGTTTTGATAACAGTACCTTTGGTTGTATTTTTATCATTGGTTGTGGCTGTATTTTTAAATTCCAACATAAGAGGAATTAATTTTTATCGATTTGCCTTCTACCTACCTGTTATTGCGATGCCGGTTGCCATGGCAGTAGCATGGAAAATGATTTTCCACTCTCAATTTGGACTTGTTAACTATCTATTAATGTTTGTGGGTTTTGAGCCTGTGGCGTGGCTTACAAGCAAGACAGATTTTTCTTATGTATTAATCTTTATTTCCGTATGGGCAAGAATCGGTTATAATGTACTACTTTTACTAGCAGGAATGCAGAACATTCCTCATATGTACTATGAAGCAGCAACATTAGAAGGAGCAGGACCAATTAGAAAATTTTTCTATATTACCTGTCCTTTATTATCACCGACAATATTTTTTGTTGTTGTTACAAATATTATTTCCTATTTACAAGTATTTGACCAGATCTTTGCATTGATAAAGTTAGATTCTGGTGTCGGAGAAGCAAATACATCTGTGATCGCCTTATTCTATCAATATGCTTTTGTTTATAATGAGAAAGGTATAGCAAGTGCGGTTTCTGTAATATTTTTCTTAGTGATATTATTAATTACAGCACTTCAATTTTGGTTACAAAAGAAATGGGTTCATTATGATAATTAGAGGATAATACTATGAAAAAAATAAGACAATTACTCAGTAAGGATAGTTCGTTACACACACCAATATGGGCATTAGTAACGATGCATATTTTATTATTAATAGGTGTATTTCTAAGTTTATTTCCTTTCTTTTATATTTTAACAACAGCCTTTAAAACTTATAATGAATCCATACAAGTACCACTAGTTATATTCCCAACACAACTTCGGTGGGACGCATTTCAGGATTTACTCACACAAATTCCAATAGGGATAATGTTGTTTAATTCCGTTTATACAACGCTGGTAGTTATTGTAGGGCAAGTATTTTTTTCTGCATTAGCAGGATATAGCTTAGCAATGTTGGATTTTCCTTACAGAAAAACAATCTTAACAATATGTTTAGCTATTTTAATGGTTCCTGGACAAATTTATATGATTCCACAATTTTTGTTAATCCAAAAAATGGGATTAACAAACACGCTCACAGCTATCTTTTTGCCTAATTTAGTAAGTGCTTTTGGGACATTTTTATTTAGACAAGCGTTTTTAGGATTACCACGCTCATTGTATGAAGCAGCAACATTGGATGGAGGAACTCCATTTGAAATTTTTCTAAAAGTAATGTTTCCATTAGTGACACCTACAATTGCAGCATTTGGTGTATTAGCTGGACTATTTAACTGGAACTCATTATTGTGGCCATTAATTGTGAATACCTCTCAGTCAAAATATCCGTTAAGTGTTGGAATAGCAACACTCTTAGGTTCATCAGAGTTAGGATCTTCTTTTCCAACTTTAATGGCAAGTTCTTTAATAGCCTTAATTCCTATGGTTATACTGTTTACCGTATTTAAAAAGTATATTTTAGACAATAATTCATATCTTGGAGATAAATAACAATTTGGAGAGTATTTTATGGCGAATGTTAAGGTCGCACTAATAGGGGCAGGAAATCGTTGGACACATGCATATGCAGAGTGGATTCGTACCCATAAAGATGATATAGAATTAATTGCAATTGCAGAAAAGACAACAGATCGATTAAGTTACCATCAAGACTATTTTAGTATAAAAGAGGAAGCATGTTTTTCCGATTGGAAAGCGATGCTCACCTACATAAAAGATAAAGATGTAACAGCCGTAATCATCTGCACGTCTGATCACGATCACTATGAGTCAGCGATGGCGTGTTTGGAACAAAATTATCACTTACTTCTTGAAAAGCCAATTGCTCCAAATCCCAAAGAATGTATTGATATTGCAAAATTAGCAAATGAAAAGCAAAGAGTAGTCATGGTGGCACATGTGCTACGATATACTCCATTTTTCCAAAAAATTAGAGAATTAATCCAGTTAGGAGAAATAGGGACAATTCAGAGTATCCAACACACGGAAAATATTGGATATTTTCACATGGCACACAGCTTTGTTCGGGGTATTTGGAATCACAAAGAATCCAGTAATCCTATTATTTTAGCTAAAACCTGTCATGATCTGGATATTTTATTGTATATTATGGGAGGTAATGTTAAAGCGAAAACTGTTGCTGGGTTAGGATCATTACATCATTTTAAAGTGGACAATGCACCTAAAGGAGCAACTAAACAATGCTCCAAACAATGCCCTGTTTATGAAACTTGCCCCTATTCTATCAAGACATATCTAACTACAGGGGCATTTGCCAAATCGATAGATGGTGGTTTAGATCATGGAGATAAGTTAGAAGAAGTGCTTAAAACTAGTCGATATGGTCGATGTATCTACCATTGTGATAATAATGTTTGTGATTCAATGTCAACAATTATAGAATTTGATAACGGTGTTAATGCAAGTATGACTCTATCAGCATTTACGGATGAGATTAATCGGACGATTAATATTATGGGATCTCATGGTCAGATTCGAGGTAATATGGAAAAAGACGAAATTATTCTGTATCATTTTGGTGCTGGAGAAGGTCCGTATCGTAATAAGCAAAATACAACTTATCATCCCTTAGCGGATCATGTCAAAACTTTATCTTCAAAGTTTTCAGGGCATGGTGGTGGAGATGATCGTTTCATGGAAGATTTCGTTCAAGCAATACAAGGAAAAGGTGCAAATCTAAGCGGTATTTCTCACTCAATTCAGAGCCATTTAATAGCATTTGCCTTGGAAGAATCTCGAGTAACACATAAGATGATCAACATGAAACAATTTACTGAATCGATAAATAGATATTAAACAAAAAACAATCTCAAAATTTTGAGATTGTTTTTTTATATGTTAGCATTAAATACAACGTACAAATATGTTAGAAATTAAAGTATTCTTTATCATCAATAAAATATTTTAATTGTTATAGCGATGATTTATGGTAATTTCTATTAAATTAATATTTTTTATATAGGTATTTGTCAAGAATGAGTTCCACCGTTAGGACAATTTACACTACTAAGGGAAGAATTTTTTTGTAAAGATGTCCCACATTTTTTACACTAAAAATTTTTCATTATCATCTCCTTAAGATAAATTTTTATTTAACGTCAATTTTTGTCTATGAATAACTATATAGTAACTCCCAATAAATTGTTCTTAACTCAATTTCTAGGATCGTTTTTATTATTTTTTCTGAAATATTTATTTTAACAAGCATCTTCTTATTTAAAATACTTGCCTTTATTGTTGTTTTCTTGAATTGTTTTTAACCAACTACTATGAGGATAAATTGCTAAGGCCTGATCAATATTTTGCTGACTTAATTCTTTCTTTTTTTGTCTAAAATATGCTTGTGATCTCCAAACATATAATTGAAATTTTTGTAATTCTGTAAGAGCATATTTTTCTGCTTGCTCCAAATATTGTACCGTCGTGCCTATATTACCACCTCCTATCTTTGGAGCAAAATAATACCATAACGCCAACCCCAAATAAGCGTTAAAATAAGTTTTATCTTGTTTGATAGCATTTTCGTAGTCTTGAAGGTTTTGTTTGGACATCTGAATAAGCTCTGCTAAGGGCTTATAGATCATAATTTGTGAACGAAGATCCGCTAACATTGTTAAAAATTCCGTGCTTTGATCCGTGCATTTTATAACAGTATCATAAACCTGATTTAACTTTTGTTTCCATTCGTTAGAAATTTGAGAAGCGTTCTCCCTATATAACTTTACAAAAGCATCCTCTGTATAAGCTTGTACTATGAGTTTGTGGCTGTTAGAAAGAGAACTCAGTGATTTTTGTTGAATATTTGACAGTTCTGCAATAAGTGCTTGTTCGGTAAGAACGTTACCGTCTTTGGCATTGGAATAATACACTACAAAAAACTCTTCCATATATTTTTGAGCGTATAGAGTATTAAAAGAAAGCAACAAGAGTATTAATATTTTCATAATTCACCTCAGATGATATATTTTAAATAGAAACGGATATCGGAGCAAACATAGAAATGTTAAAGAACAACTCACCACGATTATCTGTAGCAAAATTAAGTGCAAATGGAGCAGCTCCAAATACATTATAACCGATACCGCCACCATAAATATAGAAAAAAATATTCTGATTATCAAAATTTTGAGCATAACCAATAGTAGAGAAAAAATTAAGAAATAGTTTGGAAGCAGCCGGAGATACTCGATCAAAAAATTTCATATACCATCGTAATTCCATATCAACTGTTGTTGTAAATTGATAATTCGGAATAGTTCCGTTATTAAAAGGGAATAGTTTACGATACATTTGAATAGGTTCTGAAAATTCAATATTTAAGTCTTCTCTTTTGATAAAGTTATTATATTCCAGACCAGGTCGTATTAAAAATTCCAGCCAACCGTATGCAGGATTAAATAACATTGGAATATAAGTAGAAAAATGATATGTTTGTACATTTTTTGTCGGCATAATATCAAACTTCATATCCATTTTATAAGCCAGTTTTGTAATAAAATTGTCGTAAATGAGTCCGTTAATATTAATAGTAGGTCTAATCGTCAATATTTTTTCTCCAGTACGAACATTATTCATATTATTAGTGGCAATCGTGTTGCCTATTTCAACTCCTACATTCATAGCGATATACAATGTCTGATAACCTATCGAAAAATGTCCTGTCGTTGATAATGATTTACTATACCCTAATTGAAAACGATCTTTTAACCTAAAAATTTGTTGGATAGCACGAGCATCAAAAACCAATTGTCGATAATGAAAGCCAAAGCCACCATAAATATCATGCCCTGAATTCCCATAAGGAGAAAATAAAACCCCCGCATAAGGCAATACGACTTTAAAATCTCCCTTTTGAATCCCTAATCCACCTTGATAATAAAAGGGAGGACCATAATAGTGATAAGATTGATCATAAAATACCGTACCAGATTGAGAAAAAGCAATAACAGGTAATAACAAAAAAAGATATACAATATTTTTCATCTTATTCTCATCTCAAGTTTATTTCCATAAGTATAGCTTGAGGATTGTTTGGAAAAATATTTTTAGCGTTTTGAATCATTTCTTTTGCTTTAGCTATCCGATTTGTTTTGATATAAACTCGGGTTTGTGCCAAATAGGATTGATATTTTAAAGTAGAGTCTGAGGAATTATTGCCAATATACGACAAAACGAGAGTATTCCAATTATTAGTAGAATCCAGTGCTGGATAGCTAAAACCAATAGCCAGCATTATTTTTGCTTCGTCTGTGTAGTTCTGATTTTTAGTAATGACTGCTTGGAAAAATTCTGTATATTGGAGATAAGCATTATAAGACGATAATTTTGGAATTTTATATGAACGTAAAAATCCCATGAGTTCAAAATTGAAACGACCCACATAATACAAGGTCTCCGAATCGGATTTCACTAGTGAAATTTTTTTATTAGAGTTATAAATATCTTTAATTCTATCATACAATTCTTGAATTTCTTGAGTATTGTCAATCATAATACTCCACAAAGAATTAATCGTTATCATACCCCACAGGGCTTTTCCAATTTGATCATTATCATTGATATTATTATATAAATCAATTAATTGTCTTTGTTGATAGATAATATTACCACTGTATACATTTTGATATGTGTTGAATAACACCGTATGTTCAGTAGATAAAGTAAACAAACGACTCGAAAAAGAAATTATAAATAGAAACAATAATTTAGATTTTATTAGTATATCTCCTTATTCTTAGTTTATGAATATAAAAGACAGAAATACCTTAAGAATTATTTGTTTTCATATATTGTATCATGTAGTAATATAGTATTATACTATATTATATTATTTTTATCAAGGTATCATTAACCATAAAAACAGAATACTGGTTCTAATATTTTATTTTTATATTTAAGAATTATTTTTAATAAATTTTATGCTTGCTTTTAGAAACATTATCTTGAATACATTGAATTTTTGTAACTGACTATTAATTTTTTAACTTATTGTATGTCAAATCAAAATATTTTGCCGATAATAGATATATTAGGGGGGAGTATGAAAATAGGTATTCATACAAGTATTGCAGATACTGCAATTATCAAAAACAATCAATCTGAAATAGGATCATACTGCGATATTATGTATGGATCACTAATTTCACCTAAATTAATTATGGGAGATTTTTGTCTTATTGATCGCTACTGTGTTATTGCTGGTTCTAATTATACCTTTACTATTGAAGACTTTTCTGGTCTAGCAGCAGGAGTACAAATTTGGTGTCAATCAAATGACTATGTAAATGCTCTTATTTCTCATGATGCTGAAATCGTCGGTGATATTTATATGGAAAAGTATACTGGTATAGGAGCTAATACCATAGTAATGCCTAATAATAAAATTTTGGAAGGAACAGTTATCGGGGCTAATTCTTTTATACCAACAAATTTCCAATTTGAACCATGGGCTGTTTATGTTGGTAATCCTATTCGTAAAATAAAAAATCGAAATAAAAATTCTGTTCTTAAACAAGTTGAATCAATTAGCAAAAACCGTCTACTCTAGATTTTCTTGATCTAACTAATTATCTTCCTCAAAATTGGAAAAAGAAGTTGATCTTTCTCAATTAGCTCTAACACGATATATCGAAGGGCATATTATTGCAATTCCTTGAAATACAGGATCTGTAGTAATGTTCTATCGTAAAGACTTTTTTGAGCAAGTAGGTGTCGATCCTAATTCTATAGAAACTTAGAATAACTATATCGAAGTAGCTAAAGTGCTACAAAAAAGTTTGCCAGAGAAGAAAAAGATAGGGTTTGGATATACGAGTGATAAGGGATGTTGGAGAATGTTAAAGGGCTGTATTAGCTTGATACCAATGGTAATGTTACTGTAAGTCAAATCTCAAGAAAGTCTAGCTTTAATTTAAAGACTTATTCAAGAAGAAATAGTACTTAATACAATAAATCGAGATAGAGGAATTCGTGCTAACAAAAATGGTGATGTTGTAACAGTTTTTGCCGGAGTATGGTGGAGAGGAGCTTTACTTCTACATTACTAAGACTTTATTCAGGTTTTTGGGTTTCCTAATGATGTTATTGATAATTTGTTCTATTCATTATATCCATAATTACATTTTTAGAGTTCATAATATAAGTTTCATAGTTTGGAATATGATCTCCCCATAATTCTAATACAAAAGCTCCTTGATAATTAAGCTTCTTAAGAGTGATAAATAATTCTACAAAATTTACTGTACCTTCTCCAATAGATAAATCACGGAATTTCCCTAAAGAATTTGGTGTTACAGGAAAGGTGTCTTTAAGGTGAATAGCAGAAATTTTTGAAATATAAGTAGTCAATTCTTGAGGAACATTATTCCACCAAGCAGTAAGATTACCAATATCTGGATACACTGTAAGCCATGGCGATTGAATATCTTTTGTGATTTCAGCATAACGATGAATAGAATTCATAAATGGATAATCCATGATTTCTATAGAAATCATTACTTGCCGTTCAGCAGCCTTACAAGCAATTTTAGATAATTCTTCTTTGAATTGTTCTTTGGATTTTGTGGTACTTTCTTCGTAATATACATCATATCCGGCCATTTGGATATTTCTGATTCCACAATCTAAAGCAAAATCAAATGCCTTATCCATAATTTCATGAGATTTTGCAACAATACTTGCATCATGAGATCCTAGAGGGAAACGTCTATGAGCACTTAAACACATAGACGAAACTCTTAAGCCGATATCTTGGGACATTATTACTAATTCATGTTTTTGTTGAATACTCCAATCTAAACGACTCAATCGATCATCACTTTCATCAATAGAAATTTCCATAAAGTCAAATCCTAATTTTTTGACAATAGCTAATCTTTCTTTCATCGCTACTTCTTTAGGAATTGCTTTTTCATACAAGCCTAACCACATATTTGGCTCCTTAATTTAAAATAGTATCGAGAAGAGTATTAAAAAATATTCTTCTCGATATCGATAACTTATCAATAAATTTTATTTTTTAAACTTATCTGCTGTAGAAAAATCAAAGATAGCAGGGTTACCTAAGATAACCTCTGTCCCCACAATTTTATGACCTTCTGCAGGATAAACAGAAGCTCCTTCTACTTGGGCTTTTCCGGATAATCCGGAAACCAATCTATCTCCAGTAATATTACCTCTAAGCTCTTGAACTGCAGTTTCAACCGCTAAATAACCTAAGTCATACGCTTGCCAAAGAACAACTTTACTCATAATTCCCGACTCTAAGTACGCTTTGGAATCAGTAGGGACTGCAAGACCATTAAAAACCGTATTAAGTCTTTTTTCCCTAATAGAGTCATAAGTTGCTGCAATACCATTTGTTGTTAAAACAATAATACCATCAATATTTGGATTTGCTGTTAGTTTATTAGCAACTTGTGTTTTTGATGTTGTATAATCATCACCTCCATAGATAATATCTGCATCTGGATCGACTTTAACAACTAACATACTATATTTATCATTTACAGTATAGATATTATTTTTTGTGTTTTCTTTTGAAGCTCTAAAATTAATAGCCCCATTCATATCGTAAGCAATTTCATAATTAGAAAAATATATTTTTTTAATATGCTCAATCCATGTATTTTGGTTTGGAGTAGTTGGATTTGTTGAAACAATATAAACGATAGCAGGATTTTCAGCAGTATATCCTTTTACTGTCATTTGTTCAGCCATATCATCTAATACCGCTTCAGCAATACCTGTTGGATCTGCTTGGTTTACAAAATATCCACGAGATTCGCTCCCTGGGTCAGAATCAAATCCAATAACCTTAATACCTGCAGCCATCGCTTCTTGCAACGCATTGTCCGTAGTATTAGCATCTATTGCTGCAAATACAATAGCATCAACCCCAAGAGCTGTTGCCGATTCAACATATTGAGCCTGCTTCACAGGGGTACTTGATCCAGCAGGATCTCCTTGAATGTTAAGCTTAACTTTTAAATCTTCAGCAGCTTTTGTTGCCCCCGCTTCAACCGCATTCCAAAAAGCTTCTTGACGAACTTTTGGAATAAATTGGATTGTTAATTCATCTGACTTTGTAGTATTGTTATTTCCACAGGCAGATGTAAGCACCAAACAGATACTTGATAAAATAAACGTAATCTTACGCATAATCTTCTCCTTTTTATTAGTGGGTATTACCCTAAATCTTCTATTTGTTTTTCTTCTTGTTTCATGGTTGCAATTTTTGAACGTTCTTGTAAATATGCTAAGAATATCAAACTTACAACTAATACTGCTCCCAAGATAAAATTATAAACATCTCCACTGTATCCTAAAAACGATAAGCCTTTTCTTAAAATCCCAATAACTAGGGTAGCCATTAAGGTTCCACGAATACTTCCTATCCCCCCAGAAGTAGATGTTCCTCCAAGAACAACAAGAGTGATAACTTCGAGATTGAGATTAATAGCTGTTGTGGTATTAATTTCATACCCTCGACTGATAAACATAAGTCCAGCTATAGAGCATAAAGCTCCGGAACACACATAAACAAGCGTTTTAATTGTTTGCTCACTTATACCAGAAAATGTGATTGTTTCTTCATTATATCCTAATCCACTTAATAAACGTCCCACAACTGTTTTTTTCTGAGTAATATCGAAGATAAAAAACATAACGAATAGAACAAGAAGTTGGTTAGGGATGAGATTAAATACTTTCCCTGAGCCTATTGTCGAAATAACATTTTCCGCTGTTAGAGTATGAGAACCACCAACAAACCATGTTATTCCTTGGAAAACACTCATAGTTGACAAGGTAACGATCAGTGGAGGAATTTTAGTTTTAGCAATAATAATACCATTTATATAGCCACAGACACAACCACTTATAATACATAATACAGTACTCAGAAGAGTATTTGATGTCATCTCAAAAACAACACTAAATGACATTGCTGATATAATCATAATATGTCCCACAGATAAATCAATACCACCTGTGAGAATGACAAAGGTCATTGCTAATGCCATGATTCCTAGATAAGCAACATCAGGGACAGTATTCAATAAAACACTCGGTTTAAAAAATATTCCATTGGGTAGCATAAGCCCAAAGATTATAATAAGAAAGATTAATACGATAAATAATATTACATTATACGTAATTTTGACTTTAGATAAGTTCATATTTCTCTCCCATTTAAAGAGTTTTATAAAGATGTCCTCGAAGGGAACTATACACAGCACATAAAACAATAACCCCATAAGATACATACAGCCATGCATTACCTAAGTTCCAAAGGATACAAGCTCGCTGTAACATAGAAATAAGTAATGTAGAAAATATAATACCAATTGGTCGTCCCGTTCCCCCAAGAATACTACAACCACTGACCACCGCAATAGTAATAAAGGTCATTTCCATCCCTATTGTACCACTAGGTTGTACTTGTGAGCTTGGTAACCAAAACATTATTGAGGAAATTCCAAGTAATGCTCCGGATATCATAAAAGCAAGTAATTTTGTATTAGGAACATTAATCCCGGCTAGCTTCGCTGAAACATCACTCCCTCCGACTGCATAAATATTTCTTCCAAAGGTAGTATATTTCATAAACCAAATAAAAAATATTAAAATTATTAAGGAAAAAACTAATAATAAAGGAATAACACCTACTCTGATATTACCCATATTGATAATTGATTGAGGGATATTTGATACCCAACCAGCATTCGGTAATAGAGGGAAAATACCAATATGTAACTTAATCATTGCCAGTGATGCTACAATAGATGGGACTCTAAATTTTACTACAGTTACACCAACAATAAGTGAGTTAATCATACCAACCAACATTGCTATGCAAATAACAAAGCCAATAGGCACTCCCATTTTTAATAAATTACCTGTAAAAAACCCTATTAAGCCTAAAACCGTCCCAGAAGAAATATCAATTTCTCCTGTAAGGATAACAAGCATCAGTGCCATTCCAGCAACCATCAAATAGCTTACATCCTTAAAATACGAGTACACATCTTGACCAAAATTAGAAGTCAACCATAAAATTACAAAACATATCATAGAAAATAGAGCAAGATTTCCTTCTATACTTTTTAGAAATTTCAATACTTTCATTATTCTATCCTTATAAAGCCAGTTCTAAAATTTTTTCTTGAGAGAATTCTTCTCTAGCGAGTTCCCCCATTTTATGGCCTTCTTTGATGACCAATACTCTATCACTCATCCCTAATAATTCAGGCATATCTGAAGAAATCATAATAATAGAAAGCCCTTCATGTACAAGATTGCTAATGATTTTATGGATTTCCGCTTTTGCTCCTACATCAACACCTCGAGTAGGCTCATCTAAAATTAATATTTTAGGATTGGCAACTAATGCTTTAGCAACTAAGACTTTTTGTTGATTCCCACCGGATAGATTTTCAATAATAAACTCTGTATCTGGAGTTTTTATACGGAAATTATTAATATACTTATCAACAATTTCCGTCTCTTTAATAAAATCAACAAAACCAAATTTAGAAATATTCTTAAGGATTGAAAGAGTCATATTCGTTTTTACAGACATAGTAACAATTAAACCGTTTTTCTTCCTATCTTCCGCAACGTAAAGTATGCCAAGATCAATAGCCGAACGATAATTTTTTACTTTATAAGGTGCCCCAAGAAAAGATATATCTCCTGATTCATAAGACATCAACCCACAAATACATTGTGCAATTTCTGTTCTCCCTGCTCCAGCTAAGCCTCCTATACCAAGGATTTCGCCCTTTCTCAACTCAAAAGAAATATTGTATAATAAATTTTTTTTAGAAATATTTTTAACTTCTAAGATATTTTCTCCTAGTTCGCGTTCTATCTTAGGATATAATGAGGTCAATTCTCTTCCTACCATCAAAGAGATAAGCTCTGGTTCTGTTATTTCAGATATGTTACACATTTTGATAAAAGAACCATCACGAATAATCGTAACTCTATCTGATTTTTCAAAGATTTCTTCCATACGATGACTAATATATAAAATAGAAATCCCCATCTTTTTTAGATGATCAATTGTTTTAAATAAGGCTCTAACTTCTTTATTCGTTAAGGCTGCCGTAGGTTCATCTAGAATTAAAATCTTCGCTCCATAAGTCAGTGCTTTGGCAATTTCAACGATTTGCTTATCTGCAACACCAAGCTCATTAACTTTTTTTAAAAGATTGATTTTAATTTCTAAGAAGTTAAAAATCTCTTCCGCTATCTTCTCCATTGCCAAATAGTTAATTTGAGGAATTCCCCATTTTTTTGTGACAATTTCATGTCCAACAAATAAATTTTCTAAGACTGTAAGATCTTTAAATAAACTTGTTTCTTGGAAAACAATAGCTATCCCCTTTTTATAAGCATCATTAGGTTCTTTAATAACAACTTCTTCTCCATAAAGAAAAATTTTACCCGCATCTGGTTTATACACTCCGGTAATAATTTTCATCAGAGTACTTTTACCAGCCCCATTTTCTCCACAAATAGCATGAAGTTCACCTTCTTCAAGTTCTATATTCATATTTTTTAACGCATGAACACCGGGAAAACTTTTATCAATATTTTCTAGTTTTAAGATTGTACCCATATATTACTCCTAATATAGATAAATTATATCTAGAATAATTGAAGATTATTGAAAATCCTCACGATCAAATTGAATATTAACAACATGCAGAATATCGTTCAGTTGATCCATATTATTTGCACTAAATAAAGGACACATATCAAATTTTTGATTAAGAACAAAACCTAGTAAAATTTGGGAGATGGTTGCATTATATTTTTTACAAAGGTGATCAATTCTTTGAGCTAATGTAAGATTTTGAGGAGTATTATAAAGGCTTGTAGAGATATCTTTCCCCTCTTTAAGAAGATGGAAGAAACCACTACTTAATGCCATATAAGGCATTAATAAGTTAGATCCTTTTGCGTGATATTCTAACATAGTATTATCAACTGTTACCATTGTTTTGTCAGGAAATGGATTCATATACGCTGATCCGATATTATAGAGCGCTTGGTTTGCTACAAAACTTCTATATCCTTTCTGTTTACAATATTTATCAGCTTCGATCATCCTTTTCGTTGTCCAATTGGAACAAGCATAATACCGAATTTTTCCTTGTTTTCTAAATTCTTCCATTAATTCGATGTGTTCAGATACCGGCTTACTAATGTCATCTCTATGATAGAAATAAATATCAATACAATCGATTCCTAGTTTTTGTAAGCTGTTATTAAGATCTTTTGTCATTTCTTCTTTTGACATTCTACCAATATGCATGGTATCTAATTCCGGATGTCCTCCTTTTGTCATAATAATAATATCTTCTCTTTTTGTAGCTGTATTTCTAAGCCAATCACCAACAAAACGTTCCGCTCTATTTATTTCCGGTTTAACCCAATTTGAATAGACACTAGCAATATCAACAATATTACCACCGGTGGCAATATATTTATCAAAGATTTCATAGCCTTCTTTTCCGTCCCAATCTAATCCTGCATTAACTGTGCCAAGAATAATAGAAGATATTCTTAAATCTGTATCTTTAATATATGTGTATTTCATGATAACTCCTTGATTATAGATTTTTTATCCACTCTTTTGCTGGAACATTTTCTTGTTCACAAAACATATCCCAAACTAACCCAAATGGAAGACTCTTTAGTTCTTCCATTAATGCTAATCTTTTTGTCAGATTTCCTTCTTGTTCAATTTTGATAAGTTCTTTGGTTGGTTGTAAAAGAGCAAGAAGAATCGCTTTTTTAGTATTTCTACCACCGATAGCAGTAGCTGAGATTCTATTGATACTAGCATCAAAAAAGTCCATTCCTATAAATACCCGATCAAATGCATTATATCGTGCAATTTCTTCCATGATTGATTTAGTTTCTTCATCTAAGAGAACAACATGATCACTATCCCAACGAACTGGACGACTTACATGTAACATCAGTTTTTGGTTGAAGGCTAAATAAGCAGCAATTTTTGAAGAAATAGTTTCTGTCGGATGATAATGTCCTACGTCCATACATACAATACTATTTTTATTTTCCATTACATAGTTAGTATAAAATTCATGAGAACCAACAACATAAGACTCACTGCCCAGTCCAAATAATTTACTTTCTACAGAATCAATATTATATTCCGAATCAATAGCTATTGCAAAAATTTTGTTCAACGATTCTTTTAATCGCAATCGAGGAGTTAATTTATCCACAGTTATGTCTTTATAGCCATCTGGAATCCAATGATTGGTAATAGCCGTTTGTTGTAATTCTTTACCAAAATACTCTCCGATTTTCCTACATTGAATACCATGCTCAATCCAAAATTCACGAATTTCTTGATTAGGATGAGAAAGAGTGAACCCATCATTCGCATTAATATGTTTAAAATATGTTGGATTAAAATCTAAGCCGATTCGTTTATCTTTTGCATAAGAAATCCATGATTCAAAATGCTTTGGCTCTATTTTGTTTCTTGGTGTTGTGGGCTCATCAGAATAGATCGCATGTAATGCTAATTTTTTAGCACCAGGAATCAACGAAAGTGCTTTATCCAAGTGAGTCATATATTCTTTACGATTTTTTGGCTTGCCGGGAGCATTTCCAAAAGCAGCAATTCCACCACTTAATTCTCCATCCGGATTTTCAAATCCTGATAAATCATCTAACTGCCAACAATGAATAGAAACAGGAATATCTTTTAATTGCTTTAATACAGCATCAGTATCTATATTATATTCTGCATAGGTATTTTTTGCGATTTTATAATTCTGTTGAATAGAACTCATTGCCTTCCCTCCATATTTTAATTTTCAAAATGCTTCCATACAGGACGTAATCCTTCCAAAACAGCAAGGTATACCTGATATTTTTGAGCATAGTAATCTTGTTTTGCTGGATTGGGATAGATAGTGTTACTAATATGCACTGTTTGTTGCGCAGCATCTTCATAGCTTGAATAGGCACCTACCGCAATTCCTGCAACCATTGCTGCTCCTTGACAACCAAGTTCCTTATCAGCAATAATATCAATAGGAATTTGAAGAGCATTGGCAAACATTTGAACCCATATTTCTGAACGTGCTGCTCCACCAGCTAAACGAATAGATGTTGGATTACTTCTATTTTTTAACAGTTTATGAACATGCATCATATGGGAGAAAACAATCCCTTCATAAACAGCTGTCAATACGTGAGCAATATTATTGTATCCCGTTAAACCAATAAATGTACCCTTTGCAAGTACATCATCATTAGATCCATTAAGAAATGGTAAAAAGATAATATCATTTTTATCACCCTCAACACTTGCAACTAACTCATTAATAATGGGATAAATCGATTTTCCTTTAAGATCTTCTAATTCTTTTTTGAAGAATGTTTGTACAAACCACTCGAGATTTCCCGCAGAAGTAGGACTGCTTTCTTCAATAAGATAGTAATTAGGAATACAAAATAAGGAATTAAGTGCAACACTCCTATCATGTACAGGGTCTTTAGAGATGTATTCATTGATACTCCATGTACCGGCAATCATACACAGTTCTTTTTCATTAACAAGTCCTACAGCAATACCACAAGCATCAATGTCAAACATACCTCCAGCAACAGGCGTACCTTTTGGAAGCCCTGTGTCCTTGGAGACTTTTTCTGTGATGTGTCCACAAATTTCAGCTGAATATTTTAACGGAGGTAATTTGTTGATAATCGATTCCAAACCAAAAAGTTTTAATAATTCTATATCATAAGATTTAGTATTCATATTGATTAGGTTTGAACCGGAAGCATCTGTATACTCTGCATAAATTTCGTCTGTTAATCGATAACGAATATAATCTTTTGCCGAAAAAATCCATTGACAGTTGTGGAATATTTCAGGTTGATGATCTTTATACCACGCTAAAAGAGTAACAGGCTGCATAACCATAATATCTTGATATGTCTTTTTAAACACTTCTTCGTTGATTTTTGTATCATACCATTTTTTAATATATTCCCAAGCACGTGCATCCGTAGACATGATCCCATTTGTAATCTTATCCCCAATCATATAGAGTCCTTTACCATGCCCAGATAACGATATACCAATAATATCTGTAGGACTAATCCCACTATCAATAATCGCTTGCTTAATACATTGTTTATTAGCGTTCCATACAGCATCTAGATTTCTTTCTGCATAGCCAGGAAAAAGGCTGATAGTAGGAATACTAGCACTAGCAACAGAAATTTGATTTCCTTTTAAATCGAAAATACCTGTTTTTACTAATGTACCTCCATTGTCAATTCCAACTAGATATTTATTCATGTTATTGTCCTTCTTACGAATATTTTAATAATGAATCAAAAGTACTTTTTGCAGAGAGCATCGTAGACTCTCTCACGATTAATTCTGTATCAACAGAAATAATTTCAGGGATCGCTGTGTCTGGCTGTTCTATCAATTCAAATAATTTGTTAATAGCCAAAATACCTATTGTTGACTGCGGTACACGGATTGTAGATAATGCCGGTTCTACCAATGAAGCAAGAGAAACATCATCATGTCCAATAATAGCAACATCTTTAGGAATTTTAAGATCATGGTCTTTACATGCTCTTAAACACCCTACTGCCATTTGATCATTTCCTGTAAAGATAGCATCAAAATGAATTTGAGATTTTATCAATTGCTTGATATTTTTGTAACCACTTAAAACAGAATAATCTCCTCTACAAATAATCCTATTTTTTTGAGGTATATTATATTGATCACAAGCATCAAGAAATCCATTAATACGATCCTCTGCCATAGGAGCTGTTTCCGGTAATGCTACATGCACAATTTTTTTTCTTCCAATTTCTAATAAATGCATCGTCGCTTTGTATGCCGCATCAAAGTGATTAATAACAATAGAACTATTCTTTGGATTTAATGCAGGCATTTCCAACATAACTACAGGAATAAGGAAATCTTTCTTCTTTAATTTGCCTAAAGAATCAATATATTTTGAATCAGCTTTATTGGGTTTTATCATACTAGAAACTAAAATAATTCCATCAACCCACTGAGAATGAAGCATTTTGATAACCTTTTTTTCTGTCAATAGGTCATCATTCGTTTCTAAAATTTGTACCATATATCCTTTGTCTTTACAAATACGAGAAATCTCTTGAAGAATCTCAATAAAGAAAATCCTATCTATTGAAGTAGTAACAACTGCAATCGTATACGTTTGAGCGATTTTTAAAGATCTTGCCATAGGATTTATTGAATAATCTAATACTTTTGTTGCTTGAAGTACTTTTATTTTTAACTCACTCCTCACATTTTTTGAATTATTTAATACCCTAGATACTGTTGATACACTAACTCCAGCAAGTTTTGCTACATCTTCTATTTTTTTTGTCATTATTACTCTTAACTCATGGCAACAATAGTCGTCGCTACTGACATTTCAGATTGAGATGTATCAACTCTCGTATACTGGACAGAAATTGCTTGTTCACATTCTACCATAATCGCATAAGGTACGTTTTGTGGAACAGTTTGTCCATAAGTATTTTTTATTTGATCCATTCTTATATGAGTAGTTCTCTCGGCAAGAACTTTAATCATAAAATCTGAAAGTTTTTCTCTATCTTCAAAATACAGCGTAAGAAATATAGATACCGGTATTTGGTTTGTATTTAGGATGCAAATAGCCTCATGGCTTGGAAATACACCATTACTTTTTGTATGCCAAAATCCATCTGGGATATACCATTTTTTCATTACTATTCTCCTTATAGGCTTGTACTTCCTTATATTTTAATTCTATGATTAATTATACATTATTAGAATATTTTGTCAATAGTAAATATTTAATTATTTTAATAATCATTTAATTTGTTACACAACAAACAATTAAAATATTAAAAATAAGGAAAACGTTTGCAATAAAATCGAAAATATAGTATATCATCAAATGATTTACTCCCTTAATATATAGAAAAAAAACCATAAAAAACGTAATAACTTAGGAAAACGTTGTCAAAGATATTGATATATTTTTAGAAACCTTGTATAATAAAAAGGAAAATTAGTATTTAAAGGAATGTTTTATGTTAGAGCAATTACAACAAAAAAATACACATATTATGATTAAATCTGTAAATGATGATACATTTAAGGCTTATGGTACCGTACACAAAAATCTTCACATTAATAGCCTACTCCAATTTTTATATAGCACTACTGTTGAAGAGCATGAAGTCTATATTCCTCATCTGGACTCTCTAGCTTCACTAAGTGAAGCCCAATATATTGAAGATTATCTTTTTGGTCAAATCTCTTGTAATGTCGGTTACTTTAATGCCTATAACTCAAAACTTAATGCTCTAGAATATCATAAATGTAGTGAAGTATTGGTATTTGCTACTGATGTAGTGCTTCTCTTAGCGAAAATCGAACAAATTCAACAAGATCAGCTGGATTCTAAAAATATTGTTGCATTCTATGCTTCCAAAGGTTCCGTTGTCGAACTATATGCAACAAGCTTACACTTTGCACCTTGTATGGCTACTTCTGCCGGAATCCAACAAATCGTTTTTTTATCTAAAAATACAAATACCCCTTTAGTGAAATCGATTTCAGACAAAAATGGAGAAAATAAATTCCTTTTTGGACGGAATAAGTGGGTTCTTGCTCATCAAGAAGCGACATCCCTTGTTAGTAGTGGTGCTTATATTGGTATTACTGGTAAAAATATTCACATTAATTTTATTGAAATATAAGCAAGCCTATCCTAACACCATTTTAAAAAGAATTTTTTAAAACTCGTGGATTAATAGTTCTTTTTATCAAGCATACAATATAAAAAGGCAGAATCCTATAGCAAAAAATTTAAGAAATTACGTTTGAAATTAGAACGAGAGTATAGTTTATATACTTTTGCTTCTAATTTATTCTAGTGATATTCACTTATTCAGTGAAGCAGGATTAGAAACATAGAATCACAAAACGCATAATCTATTAAAGGAGAAGCGATTAAACTTCTCCTGTAATAGTTTTTCTCATCTTCCTCAGAAAGAAGAAGAGATATCTTCATTGAAGAAATTTAATTTTATAAAATAGGAGATAGATATGTTAGAATATTATGAAAACAGTTTAATAATACTGGGAAAGATAAAAAAATGGGATCTATACTAGGAATTCATCAAGAGATAACTTATCCAGATTTTATGATGATTATAAATTAATGCTTGAGGCTAGTATTAAAAAGATGAGTGGAAGAAAAGGGTGCTTATAGACTACAGGAAGAACTTTCAATTGCTCGAAAATTTCATAACAGAGCTACTGAATTAATAGAATCCAAGATAGAATTAATAAGATTATTTGGTGTCAATTATGAAACCAATTCCTATTTCTTAGAAATATTAAATTCATAGTATTTACTATTCTTAAAACAAAAATAAAACGTCTATTTAACGGGCGTTTTATTTTTGTCTACTTTTCATTAACAATCTCTACATCATTAGGAAAATCGATCTTTCTACAAAATCAAACGGGACATGACGCTTAAATAAATCCTCTGTATATATTTATCAAATTCATTTAAATCTTTACTTACGCAAAATGGCTTACACATTTTTTTCATATTAGTATCTGTTATATGTGTCAAATTATATTTTTGAGCAAATTCATTAAATATTTCTTTTAAACCTAGTATTAATAGATAGTTGCTATTAGTCTGTACCTCTTTAAAAGAGATATTTCGTAGACGAATCAGGACGAATGTCCTGCCATTCAGTACGATTAATATCATGATTATCAAGATAGACAAACTTATCTTTTTTTAGTCCGTATACACCTTATATCATTACTTTTTTACTTAACATTGGATTTTTTATAACTAAGGAAATAGACCCATACTTCAAGTCAATACACTGTTTTTTTTATCATTGATTGACGGATTTTCTCTTCGTTTCCGATAATGCATCTTGAAGTTTGATTGAATCGTCAATAATAATATTACCTCCTCTTCCTGTCAAGAAACCTCCAGCCGAAGTTGCAAGCAATAACCATTTCTTGTCGTCTCAACTCTATTTCCGTTACGATAGACTGTATGGATTGATACCAAAATACAACTTGCCACTTTCAAACAGTATAGTACATTTTATAAATATCTGAAATTAAAACATCATATGGAATATTTTTATTAAATAGTGCAGAAGTTCCTAATACAAATGAATCAGCTCCTAATCCAGAAAGTTCAAATATTTTTTCTGCGCTAATTGCCCCATCCATCATAATACTAATTTTGGAATCTATTGCTCTAATTTCACTAATTTTGTTTTTTGTATAGTTAATAAATATTTGACCAGCAAATCCTGGAAAAACAGTCATTACAATAATAAAATCACAATCATTCAGTAAGAACCTAATTTTTTCAATAGGAGTATCAGGATTAATCGCAAGTCCAGCATTTACTCCTTTACTTTTGATTTTTTGTAATAATTTCTGTGCATTATGTGTAGCTTCATAATGAAAACTTAAACAGTTAATTCCTTGATTTAGAAATAAATCAATATGATTTTCAGGGTTAACAATCATCAAATGTACATCTAGCTCATTTTGAGTAATCTGTCTCAATGCCTGTATATCATGAAGACCCATCGCAAAATTAGGAACAAAGCTACCATCCATAATATCAATATGAAACGATGTAATACCTGCATGTTCAAGAGCTATAATTTCTTTTTCTAGATTTCGAAAATCTGCACACATAAGTGAAGGTAATAATTTTATTTTTTTCATAGATGCCTAATCTTACTCTTATCTTATAAATAAGAAGAAAGCTTTATTTACGTAATTGCTCATTGATAAGTTTTTCAATTTTTTCACTTGTACCTAAAGGCATTATTACAAATTGAACCATAAGGTCATTAAGCCAGTAGATTTTAATTTGATAATTAGTAATTTCCGCTTCTCTATTCTTCATAATTTTACTAGAGTCTTTTAATGATACTCTTAATCGACTCATACAGTAATCTAAGTGTTCTATATTATCTTTTCCACCAATATATTCCAAAATCGTTTCGATACTAATCATGAAATTCCTCTATATATGAATAATATAATAGTAATGAAAGTCATTCATTACTATTATATTAAAATAAAAATTAAAAATCAAAATCTCTTGCATTATCTTTAGTAAATACAGTAGGAGGTCCCATTACGATAACCTTACCATTAACAGAGATTTTTCCTACATTAGCAATTTCCATTCCATCAGAAATTGGATCACCTTTAACCAATTTTTGTCCAATAATAACAGTAAGATACCCCAGTTTTGTAGGATCCCACAAAACAGCACTTTTTATAGAAGAATCATTTAAAAATGGAACAGAGTCTGTTGGTAATGCTGTTCCAACTAAGGAAATTCTATCTTGGAGTTTTCTTTCTTGAATTGCTTGAGCAGCACCAATAGGAGCAACAGTTGAGTATGCTAAAATTCCTTTTAAATTAGGGTAAGCCTGTAACATTTCCAAAGTTCTTTGGTATGCAAGATTCATTTGCTCATCTGTTGGCACAGGATCAGATACAATGTTAATATTTGGATATTGTTTAAGAGCATTTTTTGATGCCGCAATCCAAGAATTTAAATTTGCTGCAGACAACCCACCAGTAATGATTCCAATTTCTCCTGTATCAGTTCCCATTGATTTAATCAGTTCCTCCACTAACGTTGTTCCCAAATTGGCATTATCAATTTGTTGAACTGAATAATCAACACTATCAGGATCAGCAGGAGTATCCCAATCTAATACAATTACTCCTTGAGCTCTTGCTCTCTTCAAAACAGGTGTGATCGATGCTGGGTCATTTGGAGCGACAGCCAACACATCAATACCTTGAACCAAGAGATCATCAATCATTCTAACTTGCTCTGCTGCATCTGCAGTAGCTGGTCCTGTATAGATCACTTTAATACCTAGATCTTTCCCAGCCTGAATTGCACCTCGCTCCGAAGCATTGAAATAAGGAATTCCGATCAGCTTTGGAACAACCGCAATAGTAATAGTGTTTTTGTTCTCTGTCTCTTTATTAGTACCATTTCCACATGCAACTAAAACAAAACAAACACCTAATCTTAAGATTTTTTTCATAGTAATCCTCCTATGTAATTCTTATATTTTCTTATATTAAATAAGTTTTTTTTGATATTGTTGTTGAATATATTGATCAATCAATGTAATAATTAACAATAATAAACCCACAGCAAAAATATAAATAAAGCGATTAATACCTAGAATATTAAAACCACTAGAAAGTATTTGTAAATTTATTGATGCTAGTAAAATATTTAAAATTTTTCCTTTCCCACCATTAATATCAAAACCAGCCATTACAACGACAGCGACACTCTGAAGCACATAAGTAAAACCATAGTCTATTTTTATAGAATTATATCGAGAAGTCATCACTAACCCTCCTAAAACACCTAATAAAGCAGATAATATATATATAATATAAATAATTTTTTGTACCGATAACCCTGAATAAAATGTAGCTTTTGAACTTGATCCTATCATATAAATCTGATATCCTTGAACTGTTTTATTTAGGTAAATATAGAGAGCAAAAAAAACAACTAATAAAAACCATGCAGAGTATGGTATTCCTAAAAAAATCTCATGAGCAAAAATATAATAACTTTCAGGAAGATGAGAAATTGCTCCACCCTTAGTAATATTTAACCCAATCCCTGTAAATAGAAAAGAACTTGCTAGAGTTAACACAATCGGAGACACTTTATATTTAGAAACTAAAATACCATGAAAAATCCCAACTAAGTATCCAATAATAAGAGAATACACAAGAAAGGATAATAGATAATTATTAAAAATCAAAAATCCATTCTGAGCAATATATAATCCTACAATAGTTGCCATTGTACCTGTTGTTACTAAAGCTAGATTAATCCCTCCGGTTAGAATAACCAACATCATTCCTAAACTGAATAAAACTGCCTCAGGCAATTGTGCAAGCATTGATTGAAAATTAAAGACAGTAAAAAATTTACCATTGCTTAACAAACTATAAATAAACACTTGGAGAATTATACTGATCAGAAGCTGTACTTCTCTTTTTTGGATAGATTTTAACAACGTTCTCCTCCTCAATTTAATTTTCTTGCTTTTGAGAGAATTTGAAATCTATTATTCATAGTTTTCATCTAAATCAATTTTTGGAATACTATCTTTTTTACGTTGTTCTAAAACTATATTGATTACAACAACCATAATAATAATTACTGATAAAACAATGTTTTGCCAATAAACAGGAACCCTCATAAGAATGATAGCATTATTTATAACAGCCAATAAAATCCATCCAAGAATATTTCCATATACTGAACCATATCCACCTAAAATACTTGCTCCACCTAGAATCACAACAGAAATTACTGTGAGTTCAAAACCTAAAAATGCAGTTGGGCTAACTTGTTTCGAAATACTTGAATAAATAATAGCTGCCACCCCACAAAGAACTCCTGTATATGCATAAACAAATATTTTAACAAATTTAACAGGGAGTCCTTGTCTTTCTGCTGCTTCTATATTCCCACCAATTGCATATATTGTACGCCCTATCAACGTATATTTTAATAGAAAGAAAGTGATTAATGCTACGATACCATAGAAAATAATTTGAATAGGGATTCCTAAAAATATAATATCTGAAAAATAAATGTAATTAGAAGCAAATTTATTAAACCAAGTGCCTCGAGTAAAATATAGAAGTATTCCATTTCCTATATTAAGAGTAGATAAGGTAATAATAATGGGAGTAATTTGACAATAAGTAATTAAAAAACCATTAACTGCTCCAAATAATCCCCCTAAAATACAAACAACTAAAAATAAAATAAACATATTCGGAGCAAACTGTTCTGAAAGAATTGCAGATATAGATGCCATAATAGCTATATTTGCAGCAACAGAAACATCAATTCCCCCTGTCAAAATAATTAACAACATTCCAAAAGATATAATTCCTATCCCAGAATTAATCCGTAAAAATAAACTCCAGTTATCCCAAGAAAAAAATGAAAGATTAAATATCCCTGCTACTAATGAAATAACGACAATACAAAATAAAATCCGTATTTCATTTGTAATCTTTATTTTCATAATATCTCCTAGATTGCATATTTCATGATATCATTTTGGGTAAGATTTTTATTTTTCAAATCAACTATTATCTGACCTCGTTTCATTACAATAATACGATCGCTAATCGACATTATTTCTAATAGATCTGATGAAACAACTATTACTGCCAAACCTTCATCTGCTAAAGAACGAATAAGATTATGAATATTAGCTTTTGCTCCAACATCAATGCCATTGGTAGGTTCATCTATAATCAAAAGCTTTGGTGATGTTGATAAACACTTTGCTAAAACTACTTTTTGCTGGTTTCCGCCACTTTGGAGCATAGTCATCATTTCTGGAATATTTGGACGAATTTCTAACTGGGCAATCCAGTTTTCTGTATTAAATTTCATCCAAGGTGAGTCTAAAAATCCCTTTTTATTTTTATATTCAGAAATAACCATATTTATATTTTCATAAATAGATTTAGATAGAACCAAACCCTGATTTTTTCTATCTTCAGGTACAAAAGCTACTTTGTTTTGACAAGCATGATGAGGCGTTTTAAACTTAACTTCTAATCCATCAACCTTTAATATACCTGTATCAAATTGTGTAATTCCAAAAATAGCTTCCATTAATTCTGTGCGTCCCGCACCTACAATTCCTGAAAATCCCACAATCTCTCCTTCTCGAATAGAAAAAGATATATTTTTGAAGTTACCTTTTTTACTTAGTTTTTGTGCTTCAAGAACAATTTTTTCACTCACGTAAGAACGTGGAATATGTTTCATAGTCACTTCTCGTCCTACCATTGAATGAATTAACTCATTTTCAGAAATCGTATTAGGCGCCCATGTTCCAATCACTACTCCATCACGAATAACAGTAAATCGATCCCCAATTTGATATAACTCTTCTAATTTATGGCTAATATAAATAATACTTATACCTTGTGCTTTAAGGTCTTGCAATATTTTCAATAAAACTTCAGTCTCTTTAGTTGAAAGAGAAGATGTTGGTTCATCCATAATAATTAATTGAGGGTCTCCAATTAATGATTTCGCAATAGCAATCATCTGTTTTTGACTAATTGATAATTCCCCAACCATAGTATCTAGAGATATTTTAATACCCATGCGATCAAGGACTTTCTTTGCTGTTGATTTCATCGATGACCAAGAAATAAAAAACTTCTTTAATCCTCGAAGATGTTCTCTATAGGATAGACTAATATTTTCAGCCACCGATAAATTATCAAATAGAGATAAATCTTGAAAAATCACAGAAATCCCTAATGATTTCGCTTTATTATTATCTTCAATACAAATTTTATTATTTTGAAAATAAATCTCCCCTCCTTTATCGGGTTGATAAATTCCTGTTAGTATTTTTATTAATGTTGATTTACCAGCACCATTTTCACCAACTAACGCATGAATTTCATTTTTTTTAATATCAATATTAATAGTGTTTAAGGCCTTCACTCCAGGAAAGGATTTTGAAATATTTTTTAAAGTGAGTAGAGATTCTTGCATTTACTCGTCCTCCAATAATATCAAAGCATTAATCTGTTTTTCTGATATACATATATCTTTCGATTCTTTCTTTTGAGAAATTTTTAAAGCTGCTACTGCATTTGCATAATGTAATGCTGACACAGGATTCCTATGATTTATATACGAAGCAACCCACGCTCCGATAAAAGTATCACCAGCACCAACAGTATTCACAACATCCACTTTATGAGATTTAATAAAACCATATTGACCAGAAAAATAATAAAACACACCTTTTCCACCATTGGTCAAAATAATGTTTTTATACCCCTTGTTAGAAAGCTCTTCTAATAGTACTGGAATTTTATTAATATCCACATATGTACTATTGGTAATTACTGCAAATTCTTGTTCATTTACAATTAAATAATCAACACACTTTGGATCAATATAGTCAATAGGGTAAGCTGGAGCCGCATTAAAAACAGTTAGTTTACCTAAAGATTTTGCCTTATTAAGAATATCCTTGACTGTTTGGTAATCAATCTCCTGTTGTAAAATAATAATATCTGCCCAATCAAAAAGGTGTTGAGATATATCATCAATTGATAAAGATAAGTTAGAGTTTGGACAAGACATAATAGTATTCTGTCCTAGTTTATCAACCCCTATAAAAACAATACCAGAATCTGAGTTTTTTTGAATTTTTGTACCAATAAATTTATTTTTTTTGAGTTCTTTTTGAATAAATATCCCTAAATCATCATCTCCAATAGATCCTTGAAATTGTGTATTTATTCCTAGATTTTTAATAACCATAGCTTGGTTAAATCCTTTACCTCCAATATTTTTATAGTAGGATTTCATGATAACAGTTTCACCATAAGAAGGAATTCGATCACCAAAAACAATAAAATCTACATTCACACTGCCAATAACTAATACA
The DNA here is from genome assembly GCA_051658845.1 of Brevinema sp. Lineage (GTDB taxonomy): Bacteria > Spirochaetota > Brevinematia > Brevinematales > Brevinemataceae > Brevinema_A. Next base: position 34,223 of record JBOFNI010000007.1, read on the forward strand.
TTTTTCATATTTTTACTCATAATTTATTATAGTATAAAATAAAAAAAACGCAATACATATAATGATTGTTTTATATTTAAACTTAAATCATTATTATTAAATGATTTAAGTTTAAATATAAAACAATCAAATAAAAAACTAAAACAATAATCCTTGACTTAAATAAAAAAACAATTATAATATATCCATAGACTTACTATGGGAGAGAATATGTTAGCAGTTGATAGGCAAAAAAAGATCATTCGATTAGTAAAAAAACTCAAAAGTATTTCTGTACAAAAATTATCAGAAGAATTAAATGCTTCATTAAATACGATTCGTTCTGATATTGGTATAATTATACAAACTCATCATAATATTATCAAAACACATGGTGGTATTATTCTAACATCCCCACCTCTCATGGTAGATATTCGTCATAAGCAGAGCCATGTAGAAAAGCAAAAAATTGGAAAACTTGTTTTTAAACATTTAGAAAAATATGATTCTCCTTATCTTTTTATTGATTCTTCTACTACCTCATACGCATGTATTAAAGAACTCTCCAAATCTCAAAAACGAGCTACAATTATAACATATTCTGTTGATATTTTTATTGAATTAAACGTAAATCAAAATATTTCAGCAATCGGTTGTGGAGGTATTTGGTGGGGAGTTGAGCATTGTTTTATCGGAACTCAAGTTAGTGAGGAAATCTCAAAATATAAAACAAATATTTCAATTTTAGGAGCCTCTGGTTTAATGCAAGATATAGGTATATTAAATGGAAATATTGAAACAAGCCTAGTCAAACAAATAATGAGTCAAAACTCTGAAGAAACCTGGATTGTTTGTGAAAACTACAAATTTGATAATAGTTCTTTAGTCCATTATTTAGATTTTTCATCTGTAACAAAGATTTTCACAAATAGTAAATTATCTAAAAATTGGGAAGATTTTTTTCAAGCCCACAATATTGAGTATTTTACTTATGATACAGATTATTACTAAAATAGTATAATTAAGAAGTTTGTATTCAAACGTATCTGACAAAAATAGTATATATTTATTACTATTTATTATAGAGAACCTATATAACCTTTTGATATTACATATTACTCCTTTATAAACACTAATCAAAATATAGCCGAATAATTTAACAGTAAAAAAGAATTTTTTGAACTATATTTTCAGGAATACAACTACTTATATCCCTAGTATGTTATCAAAGAAACTTATTGTATAATCGTGACAAGATATTGCCTAAATCTTCATGATGGATACACAGAATAAAAATAGGTTCGTCAAGCTTTTTTTAAAACAAATATTTAGTGAGTTATAAAAGCAACCTACACAAATAGATTTCCATTTTCAGAAATTAGAAAAAAGATTTAAAAGAAAACGTCAAGATATTCGTTTTCAGAAGAATCTATTGAAAGCCTATTGAATGATACATATTACAACAATAAAAAAAAAGCAACTTCCAAATCTATTTTAGACAAAAAATAAGTAAAATTTATACACGCTCAAACAATAAATATACAGATATCAAAATACTCTTTACTTTTAATCATAAAAACTTTATACTATGGATATAATTACTAAATAAATAATTAAAAACTATGCTAACTAAGTATGATAATCCCTCAAATAACAGGAGAAATGAATGGTAGATTATAAAAAGGAATCTCAAGATATACTAAATCTTGTTGGTGGTAAAAATAATATTATTAGTGTTACCCACTGTGTTACTAGATTACGATTTGTACTAGTAGATGAATCTATCGTTGATCAAGCAAAATTAGAAGATCTTTCTATCGTAAAGGGCTGTTTTTCTGCTGCAGGCGAATTTCAAGTTATTATAGGAAACCAAGTGAAAGATCTTTATAAAGATTTTATCACTATTGCAGAGATCATACAATCAAGCAAAGAAGAAACAAAAGCCCTCGCCCAAGAAAAAGTCGGGAAAGTACAACAAATTATTGGAGCTTTCGCTAGTATCTTTTCCCCCTTACTGCCTGCTATTATTGCTGGAGGATTAATTTTAGGATTTAGAAATATTATTGGTGATTTGGCTATTTTTGGAGACGGCTCACAAACATTAATCAGCTTAAATCCTATCTTATCCGAATTGCATAGTTTCTTATGGATTTTAGGAGAAGCAATATTTCATTTCCTTCCGGTTGGAGTCACCTGGTCAACCGTTAAAAAATTTGGTGGAACAGAGATTTTGGGAATTGTTTTAGGAATTACTTTAGTTTCTCCACAACTGATGAATGCCTATCAATATGCAATAATTCCTGAGGTTCCATTTTGGAACTTTGGTGTATTGATCATAGAAAAAGTAGGTTACCAAGCACAAGTAATTCCTGCAATGCTAGCAGGGATTTTCATGGCAAAAATGGAAGTTTTTTTAAGTAAACGTTTCCCTGAAATTCTAAAGATGATTTTACTTCCATTCTTAGTTCTTGTCACCACTGTATTTTTATCATACACTATTATTGGCCCTCTATCTCGTGAACTTGGAAACTACATTGCTCTGATCTTTAATATTTTATTGACCGGTCCTTTTCGTATACTGGGAGCAATTCTTTTTGGAATGCTTTATGCACCTCTTGTTATTACAGGAGTACACCATACATTTTTAGCTGTTGATTTACAACTTATTGCTCAAGGGGGTACCATGATTTGGCCAATGATTGCACTAAGTAATATTGCTCAAGGTTCTGCGGCTTTTACAATGTCATTAATAAATAGAAATGACGAAAAATTAAAATCACTTGCAATATCATCAGCAATTTCCGCTTGGCTAGGAGTCACTGAGCCTGCAATGTTTGGAGTTAATTTAAGATTCATTTATCCATTTTATGGGGCTTTGATCGGATCTGCATTAGCAGCGGTATACTCAACTCTAATTGGTGTACTTGCAAATTCCATAGGGATTGGAGGACTTCCTGCATTCTTAGCCATTCAACCTAATTTTTGGCTAAATTATATTATTGCCATCACTATTGCATTTGTAGTACCTATGGTAATGACCTATACTTTTTACAAAAGTGGTCTCATTAAGAATAAAAAATAATAGGAGAATAAATACTATGCTAAAAAAAGATTGGTGGAAAAGGAGTACTATTTACCAAATATACCCCAAAAGTTTTTGCGATAGTAACGGAGACGGGATTGGTGATATTAAAGGAATTATTAGCAAGCTGGGTTATCTACATGACTTAGGAGTCGATGTTATTTGGATAACACCAATGTACGTTTCCCCTATGAACGATAATGGATATGATATTGCCGATTATTATCATATTGATAAAACATTTGGAACGATGGAAGACTTTGAAGAATTACTTACTCAAATACATCGAAGAGGGATGAAATTAATTATGGATATGGTTATCAATCATACTTCAACAGCACATCATTGGTTTCAAGAAGCTCTCAAAGATACTGAGAATAAATACCATAATTACTATATTTGGAAAGACGGCATCCTAGATAATCCCCCAAATAATTGGATGTCAAAATTTGGAGGATCCTCTTGGAAGTATATTGACCATTTAAAAAAGTATTACTTACATTTATTTGATAAAACTCAGGCTGATTTAAATTGGGAAAATAAAGAGATGCGTGAAGACATCTATAAAATGATTCGATTTTGGCTTGATAAAGGAATAGACGGATTTCGATTAGATGTTATCAATTTATTATCTAAAAATCAAGATTTTCCTGATGATACTTATTTAACGGCAACGGACGATGGAAGAAAATTTTATACGGATGGACCTAAAATTCATGAATATCTAAAAGAATTACGAATCAATACTTTTGGGAAATATCCAGATAGCTTAACTGTTGGAGAAATGTCTTCTACAACTATTCCCCATTGTATTGAATATACAAAACCTGAAAGTAAAGAACTATCGATGATTTTTAGTTTTCATCACTTAAAAGTAGACTATATCAATGGTTCAAAATGGACTCTAGGAACAATAGATTTTCAAGCTTTAAAGAATATTCTGTTTGAATGGCAAGTAGAAATGGAGAAAGGCGGGGGTTGGAATGCCTTGTTTTGGTGTAATCATGATCAACCCAGAATTGTATCAAGATTCGGCAATGAAAAGTATCTTACAGAATCGGCAAAAATGCTTGGCACAGTAATCCATATGATGAGAGGGACTCCTTATATTTATCAAGGAGAAGAAATTGCAATGACCAATCCTCACTTTAATGATGTTAATCAATATCGAGACGTCGAAGCATTGAACCATTATCAAATTATGTTAGATAAGAACACCAGCCCAGAAGATGCTCTTAGAATTTTAGATGAAAAATCTAGAGATTCCAGCAGAACTCCAATGCAGTGGGATGCCTCTAAACATGCCGGTTTTACTACCACAGAACCTTGGATCAAGGTATCTTCAAACTATCCTCAAATCAATGTTCAACAAGCATTAAAAGATTCTCATTCTGTATTTTATCATTATCAAAAACTTATTATGTTAAGAAAATCTTATAAGGTAATTGCAGAAGGACGTTTTATTCCTCTCTATCAAAATGATCCCCAAATATTAGGATATTTAAGAGCACTAGAAGAAGAGAAGTTATTAGTACTTAATAACTTTAGTGAACATGAATATGAAATACAAATTCCGGAGGAGCTGGCATCTCAAAAAGGGGAAATTTTAATCAATAACTATGAAAACTTATTATTGAATAATTCAACAATTAAGCTAAGAGCTTATGAATCCCTAGTACTCTTATATAAAATTTAGTCTGATAATAGCTTTTTTCTACCGGTTTCAATAAACACGATTCAAGTACTTGATCGAGAAGATAGCATATTTGTTTTGAAATTGTGTTTTTCTATCCATAACCCTGTTCAATAATACGTTCTCTACCTCATATCTTCTATATTCTTTGATTCATAATCAACTCTGCCTCTAGTCTAAGAATAATTTGTAATCCTGTGTTTCCTATATTAATATACAAATCAAATTTTATATTGGTATTTTTATTATATCATAAAAAAATGTTTTGTCAAGAGAAAAATGAATATCTATAAACACACTTTATTAACATAAACAAAAAAGTATACAAATCACTTATAGTCTATTGTATTTTGAAATAAATATAGTATATAATATATCAAAATACATGGAGGGTAACCAATGAATATCTATGATAATCTAGTACATAAAATTAAAGAATGGAAAAAGACAGAAGGAACAAATATTGAATTACTCTCTTATTTTGGAAGACATTATGAAAATGCTCATAGTGCCTTCCTTCGTGATCTGTTAGAAATTAAAGCTCACTCTAATCAGTATCCTTATCTAATAAGTTCTTAGATAAAACCTTTCCTTGTCTCAAGCAACAAATAGAAAACCCTACAATTTATAGAGAGTATTCAATATGCGATCAACAATATGGTCGTATTGATATTCTTATTGAATTAAACCCTAACACTTGTATTATCATTGAAAATAAAATCTATGCTAAAGATCAACCGCAACAATTAGAACGATATATCGAATATTTAAGTTCCTTAACAGAAAAAATCAACGACTCTCATAAAAAATATAAACATATCTACGTTATCTATCTTTCTTTAGATGGTAAGGATCCAACACCCCATTCTATATCACCAGAAATGTTGGACAGACTAACAGAAGAAAATCATTTTAAAGCTCTTTCTTATACAACTATTTTAGAATTTTTAGACGAAATAGTTGATTCAAAAGAAAATGAATTACTCCATAGTGCTTTAATACAATACAAACATTCTTTAAAAATCCTCACAGGGAAACAAAAGACCATTCATTCTATACTAATTTCCGAACTCAAACAAGAACGGTCTCTGACTAGTGAACAGTTAGAAACTCTGCTTCATCAAATAGAAGAATATCCTCCTTATCAGGAATTACAAAACATCAAAGTATTACTCAAATGTCTCTATGTGCAACATAAATTTGGAGGAAAATATTGCTATTCATTCGATTATATAGATAATATACTAGGACTTCAAGAAAAAACTAATGATATTGATATTCTCAGTATATCTCAATACAGTACTCCGTATTTTTCAGGAGTGGTCTTTAGAGATAAAAATATAGCAATTATATTTCTAAATGATTGGTATAATCAATACCAAATACATTACCTAGAAAACTTTGAACATGGTTTCACACCTAACATGAAGAATCAAGGATGGCGTGATATTAAAACAGATAATAATCCATATCAGTTTATAAACGAACTGGAAGAATTATTAAACAAAAGCTAAGAAGATCAATAATAACGATTAATTATTAAGAGGAAAATCCAAGAACAACAGCTAAGAAGACCATCCTCTAATACACCTTTATTTTCTTCTTAATCTAAAAGTAAAAAAGTTCTACTTTATGAGAAAAATATAAAAAACTCTTGACAAAAGTCAACAAAATAACGCATAATATCATACTATGAATAATATTTGTTATACTCTATTTTACTTATTTTTATCGATCTCTGTGTATTCTTCCGAAATCGGTGTTCGAGGATACCAGTTTGGTGAGCCCTACTCTTTTGTTTTGAATCGTGAGTCCCAACTCCAAGAATATCAATTACTTCCCTCATGCACCAATGATAATAGATTGATCTATACCGGTAATTTATTTAACAAACCCATGCAATTAACTTATCATTTCCGTACTCAACGTCTTTCTACTATTTCTTATTTATGGAGTACTGACATGAATGAACCTTTATTTTATCAATATTTACAAGAACTTCTTGAAAGTAAGTATAAAAAATATCAAACAAAAAATATCAAATCTCAGACCGGCACCTTTGATATGATTAGTTATGTCCAATCCTCAAATAGTAGTCCCTTATTGTATGTAAATTTAGAAAAAATTACTCTTTCTAACGACATACAACATTTTATTTTAGAATTTCAAGCTTACGATTCGGATCAGCTAATCAAACAAAAAATACTATCAGAAAATATTTAAAACATTATCAAGGAGATTCCTAAATGACTTTTCATTCAAAAACTTA
>JBOFNI010000008.1:0-6396 GCA_051658845.1 Brevinema sp.
CTTAAGATCGATCGCAAAGGAATAACAAGTTGTAGAGTTTTTCATAAAATCTTGCTGTTCCTCAATGGTATAGGGTAAAATAGTATCATCAAGCACCATCGATTTGATTTCAAAATGATCACTAAGTTTTTGTGCTGCCTTAAAATCGCTTTCTTGGTGAGATCTTAGTATTATTTTTTAATACATTTAAACTACCTATTTTATTTAAAATATATTATAATATTCTCTTTATCGAATGTCAATTATTGACAATAACAAGGATATCATCCATAATAAGGGTGATAAAATATACTAATAATGAGGAGAACGTATTTTTGATGTCATACAAATCAAAACTGAGAAATTTCTGTATCATCGCTCATATTGACCATGGTAAATCAACACTTGCAGATCGTATTTTAGAGATTACAGGACTCATGGATCCGAGTAAATCTGGTTCTCAAGTCCTAGATTCGATGGAAGTGGAGAAAGAACATGGGATTACGGTAAAAGCCCAGACGGTATCAGCTCCTTATAAAGCAAAAGATGGCTTGGATTATCAATTGAATCTTATTGATACACCGGGACATGTAGATTTTTCTTATGAGGTATCTCGTAGTCTTGCGGCGTGTGAAGGAGCTTTATTACTTGTCGATGCCACACAGGGGATACAAGCACAAACATTATCGACTTTTTATCAAGCGGTAGATCATGATTTAGAAATTATTCCTGTCCTAAACAAAATTGATCTCCCTAATGCCCGTGTTGAAGAAATTATGGAGCAGATAGAACACGATCTTGGATTAGATCCTTTAGAAGCGATTCCTGTTTCTGCAAAGACAGGAGAAGGACTTACCGAACTTTTTGAAGCGATTATCGCCCGTATTCCCCATCCTAAAGGAGATGCTTCTCATCAATTAAAAGCATTAGTGTATGACGCATATTATGATATGTACCGAGGGGTTGTTGTAAAAGTACGGGTTTTTGAAGGAACGCTCAAAAAAGGACAAGAAATCCTTTTTATGAATAATCAATCCAAATATACGGCCGATGAAATCGGCTTAATGCAGATTACTTATACTCCTCAAAAAGAATTAAAAGCTGGTGATGTTGGTTATATTTCTGCTCAGATTAAGAGTTTATCGGATATTAAAATTGGTGATACCATTACATTGGCTACGAACCCCTGTCAAGAGCCTTTAGCTGGATACAAAGAACCACAAGCTTTTGTTTTTGCCGGTTTGTTTCCCGGAGATGGAGAAGATTTTGCCGATTTAGAACAAGCACTTCAAAAATTAAAATTGACGGATGCCTCACTTCGTTTTGAAAAATGGAACTCCGGTGCTTTGGGAATGGGCTTTAAATGTGGATTTTTAGGATTGTTACATTTAGAAATTATTCGAGAACGCCTCGAAAAAGAACATGGTTTGTATATTATTTCTACCGTTCCGTCGGTGGAATATCGGATTAGTCCTAATAAGGGAGAACCCTTTTTGATCGAAAATGCTACGGAATTTCCTGACCCTTCACAGATTCGTATTGTCGAAGAGCCGTTCGTTAAGGCAGTTATTATTACTCCTAATGAATATATGGGTACTTTACTCAATTTAATTCAAGAACGTAGAGGGATTCAAAATAATCTTCTTTATATCGATACTAAAAGAGTACAGATTGATTGTGAGCTTCCTTTGGCAGAAATTATCTATGATTTCTTTGACAAGCTCAAAAGCTACTCTCGAGGTTACGCATCTTTTGATTATGAGTTTTTGGAATTCCGTCAAAGTAAAGTAGTTCGGATGGATATTTTAGTCGGTGGAAGTCCAGTAGACGCTTTGGCGCAAATGGTTTATGCAGAGGATGTTCGTAAGCGAGGCTTGGCTATTGTGAAAAAACTAAGAGAATTGATTCCGAGGCATATGTTTCAGATTGCCTTACAGGCAGCTATCGGATCGACGGTGGTTGCTCGAGAAACGATCTCTGCCGTTCGTAAAGATGTTACTGCCAAATGTTACGGTGGAGATATTACACGAAAACGTAAACTGCTAGAAAAACAAAAAGAAGGAAAAAAACGGATGAAGAGTATTGGCAATGTCAGTATCCCTCAAGAGGCCTTTATTGAGATTCTTAAAAGAGACGAGTAACTTTGATTATTAGAGTTTAAAAAATAAAAAATATAGGATGTATATAATGAAAAATTTATTCGTAATATTAAGCATATTGTTGGTGGGGGCTTGTGCTTCTCCAATGAAAAAAGTAGACCAGGAATTGGCTATATTGGAAGGAAAGCTTGCAAAATGGTCGGAAAGGATTGAAATAGCACAATCTAATGATCAGCCCCTTGATTATGCAGAGATTGGAGAGATGCTCCAAGATTTTGATGAAAGTGTACAAGTGATTGACAAACTGGTGCTTGATTTTACCGAAGAAGAGCAAGAGCAATTTGACGAAAAAATCGGTATGATCGGATTACAATATGTATCGGTATTTATGTATTTGGAGCAGTATTATACTGAGTAGAAATAATCATTCTTAAAAAAGAGGACTAGAAATAAGAGATTATATTTTAAAAAAGGATAAGTGAATGTCGTTTAGTCGTAATGAAATTATTACTGTTATTGTTTCGATTAGTGTTGGTATTATTATCCGCGTAATTTATGATTTTGTCGTTAAGCCAATTTTGAAAAAAAAAGAACAAACAGTATCTGAAAAACAACTCAAACGGTTGATTAAAAACGCAATGGATTCACCGGAAGATTTTTCTCTTTTGTTACAGATTCTTTCTCATAGTGGAAACGAACTTTTGCGAAGTTATTATCCCAAATTAAAATCTTTTGACCATAAAAATTTACCGGAATCCCAAAAAAACGATCTCAACGATCTTTTAAAAGACTTAAAAAAATTGACTAAGTAGACCCTAATCAAATAATACGCTAAGGATATGGAGATGCAAAGACAAGAAACGATAAAGAATAGAACGATTTTCTGTGGGGATTGTTTGGATATTCTTCGTGGTTTTAATGATAAGTCTATCGATTTGATTTATCTTGATCCCCCATTTAACAAAAAAAAGCAATTTGTCGCTCCTATTGGGAGTGATGCTGAGGGTGCAGAATTTAAAGATTATTGGGTCAAAAGCGACATCAAAGACGCACAAGTTGCTCTTCTCAAAGAAAAAGACGAACGTCTGTACAATTTTTTAGAGTTGAGTCAATATATCGGTGATGTAAGTAATAAGTATTATCTGACTTATATGGCAATTCGTTTGATTGAATTAAAGCGTGTGCTTAAAGATACAGGATCTATCTACTTGCATTGTGATAATACAATGGGACATTACCTCAAACTGTTATTGGATGTGATTTTTGGACATCAGCATTTTAGAAATGAAATTGTATGGTGTTATACAGGACCATCTTCAGGAAAAACTAAGCAATTCCCAAAAAAGCATGATAGTATTTTTTGGTTTAGTAAAGGAGAAGAATGGTTATTTGATGGCAATAATATAAGAATCGCTTATAAAAGCCTAAATAGTGATAAAGGAAAAAATGCTAAAATTTGGGGTTCAGAAGGTGTTTTGCAAGACCCTGAAGTAAGGGAATTATACCTCAAAAGAGGAAAATTACCCTTTGATTGGTGGGATGATATTCCTTCAGGTGGACATATTTCTCCAAAAGAACGATTAGGCTACCCTACCCAAAAACCACTTGCTTTACTAGAGCGTATTATCAAGGCTTCTTGTCCAGAAGGGGGGATTGTCCTTGATCCTTTTTGTGGTTGTGCTACGACCTGTGTCGCTTCCGAAAAACTTGGTAAAGAGTGGATAGGGATTGATATTTCTAAAAAAGCTTATGAACTAGTTAATATTCGTCTTCATAAAGAAATTGCTAATCCTGAAGCCTTATTTCAACATAAAAATGTTCTTACTTTTCGAGAAGATATTCCCGACCGAACAGACATAGATACTAAAAAACTTGTCGGTAAATACAAAAAAGAAGTCAAAATCAAGCTTTATGGTTTACAGGCAGGGAATTGTGCTGGTTGCAGCGATCATTTCCGTATAGAAAATTTGGCGATCGATCATATTATCCCTCAAGCAAAGGGGGGGTCTGATAACGAGGATAATTTACAATTACTCTGTACTGCTTGTAACTCCATCAAGGGTGATCGAACGATGGATTACTTAGTAGGGAAAATCCTTGAAATTCGTAAAAGATTTTCTTAATAGCTTATTATTAATGATAATCTAAATATAACGAGTAAAGCATCAAGGATTTTTGGTGGCGATGTTTGTTCCCATAAAAAAGAGTTTGTTATCTTGAATTTGAATACCAGCTTTCCAATGATGAGCTTGATCCGGTGTTTCTATATAATAAATAAGAAGATTGTTAAGATAAGCTTTATTTGGGGAGGAGATTTCTAAGGTATGGAAGTTTGCAAATCCGTCCCAAAGCCCATTGGTAAAAATAATCTTTTTTATTCCCCTTGTGAGGGTATTGTTGGTATAGATAATATTGAATACAAAAAACTCGTGGTTTAGTGGAGATGTTTCAATAGAGTACCCATCTTGAAAATTTAAGAGATATTGTCCTATTATGAGTACGGAATCGTTTTTTGTATTGTAGGTTCCGGAAAAATTTGTTTTGAATAGGGCGTGGGTAAAAACAATATTGGGATGAATAAGGCTCGGATGATAAGAGTTTAGAGGGATTTTTTTATCGGTAGTAGAGCAAGCGACTAGGATAAATAGTAAGCTTATTTTTTTCATAGCAACCTCATTGTTTATCTTTAAAATAATGAAAGAAGATGAAAATGGCGAATTTATTTAAAAATTAAGTGCTAATATTTGATATCTCTGTAAAATAGTCGTATAATATAATAGATAAAAATAAATTTATGATAACTTGACAGGATGATAATTTTTAGTGTATAATATATAACATTTATATCTTACATATTATTAAGGAGCTTTTACCATGGGTGTACCTAAAAAGAAAACATCAAAATGTCATTCACGTATCCGCCGTGCCAATAGTTATTATAAAATGGATTCCGTCAACTTATCGACTTGTGAATCCTGTGGTGCACAAAAATTACCTCATCGAGTTTGTTCTTCTTGTGGGACTTATAAAGGGAGGAAAGTTTTTGCCGGAGTAACGGAAGCTTAATTTTTACTACTAAAGACTGTGAAGAAAATTGTAATGGCGGAGAGCAAAACTCTCCGTTTTTTAATGATTGACAATTTTGGAGGTACGATGAGAATCGGTGTGGATATTGCTAGTGGGGAAAAAAATCCTCGATTGCTTGTTAAAGGAAGTATTACAGGAGCAATCCTTCATCCTCAAGCAGAAGTGGTGATGATCGGAGACCATCAGCAGTTACAGCGTCTTCTTGATGAAGTTTGTGAACAGATGAAAATCATAGTACCAGATAATATTTCGATAATGCATGCTGATAATATCATTACAATGACAGACGAGCCTCTTTCCGCAATCAAAATGAAACCTAATTCCAGTATTGTTGTTGGTTTGGAAGCACACAAAAAAGGTGAGCTGAATGCTTTTTTTTCTCCTGGGAATACAGGAGCGATTGTTGTCGGATCTTCTCTTATTCTTCGTAGGGTTGATGGGGTCAAAAAACCTGCTTTAGCGACCTTTGTTTCTAAAGGGATCTCTGGAACACCGTCAATGTTATTAGATGTTGGGGCAAGTTCCGAAACGACGGTAGAAGATTTAGTCAAATTTGGTGTGATGGGTCAGATTTATTATGAAAGAATGGTCAATGTTCCGGCACCTAAAGTAGCACTACTAAACGTCGGAGAAGAAGAATTTAAAGGATCCAAACTTGCTCGGGCAACTTATCAAACAATGAAACACAGTAAACATCTCAATTTTATTGGGAATATCGAAGGAAAAGAAATTTTTAAACACAAGGCTCATGTTATTGTCTGCGATGGTTTTGTTGGTAATATCGTCCTCAAAACAATGGAAGGAACAGCTTCTGGATTTTCTCAAATGTTAAAACATGCTTTCAAAAAAAGTATTGTAAGTATCTTTGGGGCATTACTTGCTAAACCTGCTTTTCAACAAGTTAAAGATGCATTAGATCCGGAATATTTCGGAGGAGCACCTTTGTTGGGTGTTAAGGGAATCGTGTTGATTGGGCATGGTTCTTCGGGAGAATTGGCTTTCAAAAATGCTATTGATGCTTGCGTCAGAACAATAGAAAATAATGTCCTAGAAGAAATCTGTCAAAAAATGGAAGAAAAAAATATGATTGAGAAAGAATATTAAAAATAGAAATATCATATAACCAAATATTTTGGTCGAAGGAGTTTATTTTGCCTATAGGTATTTCCCATATAGGGACTTATGTCCCAAAAAAAGTTCTTACAAATGATGATCTATCAAAAATTGTAGA
>JBOFNI010000009.1:0-23409 GCA_051658845.1 Brevinema sp.
CTCGTAATATAGAAGTCAATCTTAAATATATTGATCCTAGTTATATGATTAGAAGTGCTCCTGCGTGTCCTAACGATTCTTTATACTGTCTCTTATTGGGACAATATGCTGTTCATGCAGCAATGGCAGGAAAAACAGATCTCATTATCGGTCTTTGGAACAATATTTATACCCATGTTCCTATTCCTTTAGCAACCTCTAAAAGAAAAACCTTAGATACCAACTCGATCTTTTGGAGAAATCTCATGTCTGCTACTCGACAACCAATGGAAATTTTTGATCAAGAACTTTAAATTATATTATAAAGTGGTTGTTTTATTGAAATAACCACTTTATTTATTCTATCACTTAAATCATATGAGAAAAAGATCCATACAAATTATTACTTGTTCCATCTAGATGCCTTCTGTATTATCATAGGTAGGAATATCATTTGTAGTTTCTCCATAAATTTTTATATTATTACAGCCTGCATCTTTTATTAATTGTAATAATTCCTGTGTTTCTAAAATATTATCACGTTGATCAATAGCTTCTAAAATACAGGGAATATTAACACCTCCTAAGACAGCATAATTTCTATGATGCTCATACATTAAAATAGCCGCTTGATTAAAAGGAGTACCTCCCGCAATATCACATAAAAAGATTAGGTTACCATTGACTGTTGTATAAATATCTTGGAAAATTTTCATTAGATCTTGAGAAGATAAATCAGTAGTAAAATCAACAAAAAATATATTTTCATTCTCTCCAATAACTAATTCTAACATGGATTTCATACCTGTAGCAAAATTGCCATGACCTGTAACTACTATCGATAGCATTATTTCTCCTATATATCATTTATTTTATTATTCATAGAAATATTTGTATAGTCAAGAACCGAATGATCGGATTAATATTATTTTTATTCTATCATAATAAATATAATAAGTCAATTATCGTATAAACTATCATTAAATTAGTTTCCAAAAATTGAAATACGATCAAAGTTTACTAAACTGTCTTTAAGGTAAAGTACCTAAAGTAGAGTGGTTAGATTCCACAAATAGATATATGATCTTAGCATACAAGTATATAAAACAAGATTTCAAATTTATTAGACATACCCTTTTAAAAGAAACAAAATACTATTGATTTTTTTATTATATAGTATATAATAAAATATATGATGATAGAATTACAAAAATAGGACTATTCCTACTTCATAACGAAGTTTTGAGTTGACCTGATATATATAGGAGAAAATTATGCCCCATATCAATCTTGTACGAATTGATAACAGATTAATTCATGGTCAAGTTGCAACTGCATGGATTCAACACTCAAAAGCAAATTTAATACTAGTAGCAAATGATGATGTTGCTACTAATACAATGAGGCAGGATCTCATGAAAACGATTGTCCCCCCCCATATTCAAACACGTTTTTTCTCACTGCAAAAAACAGCGGATATTATTCATAAAGCATCTGATTCCCAGCATATTTTTATTGTCATCGATAATCCAATAGATGCTTTATGGCTAAAAAAACATAATGTACCTATTGAATATATCAATCTAGGAAATATGCATGGAGGAGATGGTAAAAAAGCTATTGCAAAAGCAGCGTATGCGTCTGAAGAAGAGATAAACGCTTTAAAAGAATTAATAAAGTTGGGTGTTACTATTGAGTTTCAACAACTACCTACTGACCCAAAAGAGAATATGAGTAAAAATTTAGCTAGCTTATAATAATATTTTAAATATAGGAGATATTTATGGAACCTTCAATGATACAAATAATACTAATTGCCATATGGACAGGTTTAGCGGGAGTAGATCTTTTTGATGGATTGCTTCATATCCATAGACCATTATTTTCTGGAATGGTTATTGGTTTTATTTTGGGTGATGTAACAACAGGATTAATTACAGGAGCTACTTTAGAATTAATTTTATTAGGTGCTATGCCCGTAGGTGGAGCTCAACCACCTAATGTGGTTATTGGAGGGGTAGCAGGTGTTGTCCTTGCTATTACTTCAGGATTAGATTCTCAAGCAGCGGTTGGTATTGCTATTCCTTTTGCTGTATTTATGCAAAGTTTGATTACTTTATACTTTACTATTTTTGTTCCTGTAATGCATAAAGTTGATAATGAGGTAGAAATTGGTAATGGATTAACAGCCATTCCACATGCAAACTATTTTGGTATGGCAGTGTTGTTTATTATGTACGCATCTGTCGCAACTCTGTTAACAATCGGAGGAACAAAAAGTGCTGATCTTATTACTAGATTACCTGAATGGATAACTCATGGTCTATCTGTTGGAGGTGGCATGCTTACAGCGGTAGGTTTAGCAATTTTATTAAAAATTATGTTGGCACGTCGTTATGCTATTTATCTTGCATTAGGTTTTATTTTAGTCACATTTTTTAATGCTCCCATTCTACCAATTGCTGGAATAGCAATTATTATTGCACTAATTGAGTTCTACCTTGCCCAAGAAATTGGCGGTACTCAAGTAGTTTCTAATACAAAACAAGGAGAAGACGATGGAATCTAAACAGCTTATCAGTAAAAAAGAATTAAATAACATGGCATTTCGTTCTATGTTCTTACAAGCTTCTTTCAATTATGAACGTATGCAAGCCTGTGGATGGGCATTTTCATTAATTCCCGGATTAAAGAAGATTTTTAAAGATGACCCAGAGGGATTAAAGAATTCTTTTAGACGCCATATGGAATTTTTTAATACACACCCATTCCTTGTTTCTGCAATTATGGGTCTTGTATTAGCAATGGAAGAAAAAAAAGAAGATCCAGAATTAATTCGTGGATTAAAGGTCGCCATGATGGGACCATTAGGGGGTATTGGCGATGCTATTTTTTGGTTTACTCTAATTCCCATTACAGCGTCTTTAGGAGCAGGGTTAGCGTTAGAAGGTAATATACTAGGTCCTATACTATTTATTATCTTATTTAATTTAGTTCATTTACCATTACGATTTGGGCTTATCCACTATTTTTATGCCTTTGGATTAAAAGCATTTGATACCCTAAAAACCATTACTGTGCATGTACAAAAAGCTGCAAGTATTATAGGAGTTACTGTTGTAGGAGCTTTAATTGCCTCTTTTGTACGATTAAACCTTGCTCTTGAATTTAATATTGGAGAAAAAACAGTTAATGTGCAAAATGATATAATTAACGCTATTATGCCGAATTTACTTCCTTTATTACTAACACTAGGTATTTATTATCTTATTACGAAAAAGGGAAAATCTCCTACAACGATTATTTGGTTTATCATTGGAATTAGTTTAGTACTTTCTTATTTTAATATTTTATAGAATTACTTATCTCAAATAAATGTCAATAAAATTTGAATTTTTATTGACATTTATTTTGTTATATACTATAATATATAACAATGGAAAGATGGCCGAGTGGTCGAAGGCGCACGCCTGGAACGCGTGTAAACGGCAACGTTTCGAGGGTTCGAATCCCTCTCTTTCCGAAGCCCAATTGGGCTTTTCCTAAACCACTATATTTCTATAGTGGTTTTTTCTTTATTAGAATAGACTTCTCAGCAATCATTTCCTGTTTTATATAAATGGAATAATTTATTTAAATGTAATTGTCATGCGACTGACGGTTTGTCGCAAGGTAAATAGTTTATTTATAAAATTAAGTCGAACATATTAATTTTTTATGGAATTTCTTAGATGTTTTTGAATTTTCAATAGATATTAAAAAAAGTTATCGACGAGGTCGAACTTTCATAAATATTTTTTGTAAAATTTCATAAACCGTTCGTTGTCGGTTCAAACCTATGTATAAAAGAACTTTTTTTGATATTTTTATTAAATTTGTGCCAAATTAAGTCGAACATTACCTAAGTTTTTTCACTTGAAAGTCGAACACTAGGTTATATCTATCTTCACAGACATTTTTATTATTTCTCGAACCCAGTACGAAGAGAGAGAATATTCCGCTACAAAAAAATCTCTGCCCTTTTATCTATCTATTTCAAACAATGTTATTGAAAAAATCGTAACAGAAGATAAGACACCTCAACCAGAAACACCATATATAAAAAAATTTGAAGGCACTTATGGTTGGAAAGAATCGGAAACTTATATCTATATTAAGTTTACTTACATTAATCCTACAAATATGCTTGCTTCTACAGATGGCTGCATTTTTGCTGGAGGAAATTTCTTTGGAGGAAGTAGGAGTTATCTACTGGAATATATAAATGGACAACTTGTTTATAAAGCGATGCGTATTGAGAAATGTTATTCATGGAGTGAAACTCCAGATATAATAACAACAAACTTCCATGAATTTATTGTTTATGCTATTGGTGATAATACTATTGGTGTAGTTGAAGAGAATACTTATCATCTTTATGGGGCAAATTTTGGATCTTTTACTGACAATTATAAAAAAATTAATAATAAAACTTTAAGATCAGCACCAACAAATACATTTTTATCAAAAATAAGTGGTACATATGAAATTACTAGAAATAATATGGAAAAAGTACAAATTAAACTGTAATATCTTGGTGGCTCAGAAGTTTATGTTGAAATTAAAATAGATAATGTTGATATATTTGAATACAACAATTTAATAATGACAAGCGATACGAATAATACATTAAGTTATACAGATTTATACACATATTTATACGAAGATAATATTATAATCACAACTGTAGATTCAGATAAAATAAAAGTCACAACTACTATGCCTAATTATGCGATATATGGAGAAATTTTTGATAGTAAGAAATACAATATTGACGGTATTTATAAAAAGGTGCAATAGCTTTTAGCTCAATATTATATAACACTTTAGTGGGTATACATCCATTTGGTAAATAAATAATAATGCTATCTTTTGTACCATACAATAAAAAATGCCCAATATTGGGCATTTTTTATTGTATGGTAATAGAAATCTAATATAACTTGTATAAAAGACATTTATTTTTTTGCAGCCCACATTTCTATCTCTACGAGAAAGGTATAAAGTAATCCTGTTTGTACAGCTGTTCTTACCGGTAACGGTTTTTGGAAATAGCCTATATATACTTCATTAAATTTAGGCCACATGTCGAGATCTGTAAGATAAACATTTACTTTAAAGACATCATCTAATGTACACCCAGCTTGTGCTAATTGTTTTTTACAATTTTCCATCGTAAAATGAGTTTGTTCCTCAATAGTTGTACCGATAATATTTCCATCCAAATCAATAGGAGCTTGCCCTGAGATTAAAACCAGTTTATTAAATTCTACTTCTAGTACAGGAGAATAGGGTCCTGCTGTAATATGTTGATTTGCTCCTTCTGGAACTTTTTTACATGACATAAATATACCTCTCTATTTTAGTTTGTCTTGTATTTTTTCTAACGTGTGAATAATTATTTCTGTTTCACCATCATAGAGACATGTTGGATTAATAAAAAATCTTCCTCTCTCTAATGTTGTATATATTGAAGGGGTGTTTTCAGCTAGTAAGAGTACTAACTTTTCTAATTGTGCTGAGTCAGTTAGTTTAATTTCTGCTCTTGGAATCGGTTGTCCCGCTTCATTGGGGAAAGAGTAACTAATAGTATATAGAGATGAAGTACTACCAAACTGTATTAATTTTTGAACTTGATCTTCACACCACTGGATACGTTTTTCTGTATCTTCTTCTATGTATTGTTCCACAGCAGATAAAAGACCGATTAATTCTTCTCTACCAGTTTTAAGCATACGACCCGGTCCATAATTTGGGAAATTATGTTGGACAAAAACTTTTAAAAACTTGCTTTCTCCCACAATAAGTCCGGAAGACTGAGGGCCACGTAATTCTTTACCTCCACTAAATAACGCAACCGTCGCACCCAAATTTTTAGTGATATGCCATAAATTTTCTTTTTTTGGTAACTGAGCGGCAGCATCAACAATTACCGGAATATTATATTTTTTTGCAATAGTGATGGTATCTTCAAGCCCTAATTCTCCATCAGAAATCCATCCATTAGGAGCACTATATGCATAAAAAATACCGGCTGTTTTGGAAGAAATACTGGCTTCCAATTCTTCTATAGTAGCAGGTTGGATAATATTAGGAAAGCCTAATTCTTTTACTGTTACCCCCATTAAACGTAATCCCCAATCATAAGGATTTCTATGAGCACGAAAAACGATAAATTCCGATTCTTCTATTTGTGCTTTACTAAGAAAATTATAGGATTTATTATAGAGTAATGTTATACAAGTAGCACAACAAATATATAATCCCGATGCAGCTCCATTACAAACGGCAGCCGCTTCATTATTGGTTAATT
Organism: Brevinema sp.; assembly: GCA_051658845.1. Lineage (GTDB taxonomy): Bacteria > Spirochaetota > Brevinematia > Brevinematales > Brevinemataceae > Brevinema_A. The sequence continues at coordinate 6,332 of JBOFNI010000009.1, forward strand.
CTGCAAGACGTTTGTTAACAGCTTTTTGAAGTTCTCTAATATTAACAAAAGTATGAGCTGCTTCACACATATGAGATAAGGTTTTTTCACTCATACGTGAACCACCTACCGCGGTATAGGTACCAGCAGCATTAATTAATGGTGTTACTCCTAATTGGTGATAAATTGACATAATTATTCTCCTAAAGGTGGTGTATATTCTTCAAATTGTGGATCAATACCACATAGGGAGTCTAATTCTTGATAAGGTATTCCACAACGAGCATTATAATCCCAAACCAATTCTCCATTCCTGAAAGTCATTTCACAATAAATCCGTTCAGTGGCAGGAAGAATACCATTACAAATATCTTTGTAAGCAAATACTCCCTTATGAATAGAAAATAATGCTATATCAGCAGGAGCACCTTCTTGGAGAGTCCCTATATACTCTGGTAAAGAAAAAGCTTGTGCCGGTTTGATGGTTGCAGATTCAATAATTTCTTCAAAAGTCATCCCCATAGCAAGGCATTTAGACATTACGGTGAGCATATCTTGACATGCTTCATTCATACTGGTTCCATGAATATCTGTAGAAACAAAATCCGGTTTAAAATCTTGTTGAATAGCAGGATGAGCGTTTCTAAATAAAAATGAACCTTGACCATGTCCTAAATCAAAAAGAATACCACGTTCTCGTGCTTCACGAAGGTAAGAGAAAACTTCACCTTGTTTATTAATAACTGGTACAGGAGCTCTATAACAATGCGTAAGAATATCACCTTTACGAAGACGTTTTAATAATTCATAGGCTGGTCTTTCTTTTTTAAAACGACCGAAATCAACCATTAAAGGAAGACAGCTTGCTTCACCAACTTTTAATCCTAGCTCAACATGCTTCCAATCAGTATACCAATAGTGTGCTATTTTGATACCTACAATTTCCGGATATTGTTGAGCTACCTTGATACATTCATCAATTTGGAAGAGATCAGGAAACTGTTCTGTAAGTAATGTTGTCATACCCCAATCAGCAATATTTAGTAAGGCAAATATTTTCGTTTTAACTCGATCAATAACAGTTGCTTTAAAATGAGAAAAATTTAAACAGCCACTAGATCCTGTATCGATCATTGTTGTACAACCGTTACGAAAAGAAAAAGCATCTGCTTGTATTCCATAGTCACCGGCCCATGCTTGCGGAGTCCCTGTCGTATGATAACAATGGGTATGAGCATCAATAAGACCGGGAGTTAGATATAATCCTGAGGCATCAATAATATATTGGGCATTGCCTTCAATATTAGTTGCAATACGTGTAATCGTATGATCTGTAATAGCAACATCTTTAATTACTTTTTTTTGTAATTGAGAATCTATTACTATTGCATTTTTAATTAAATAGCTATACATATATACTCCAACTCATATTAAGTAAACAGCCATTGATCAATAAACTGTTCACAATAGAGTTTCTTAATGTTGATTTTTCTGTTCCATATCCATATTTATTTTTTCAAAACGTTTAAAAAATGGATAGTAAATCATTAAACCAATGAAAAAATTAAGACAAACAAGTAAACCTGCCATAACAGTCCAATCTGTACTGATGACAGCAGCAAAGGGGGCTGGAAGAGTAAAAGGAAGTCTAGCCATCATCAAAGGAACCAATCCAAAATAAGTAAATAAATAAGAAATAACCGTAGCAACCATTGGTGTAAGAATAAAAGGAATAGCTAAAATAGGGTTTAATACGATAGGAGCACCAAAAATTACAGGTTCGTTAATATTAAAAATTCCTGGGATAATAGAAAGTTTTCCTAATTTATTTAAATATTCTGATTTGGAAAAAAGAAACAGACAAACTAAAGGTAAGGTTAATCCTGAACCACCAATCCAAACAAACCATTGAAGAAATTGTTCTGTGAAAATATAAGGAAGTTCGGATGCTGGTGTGCCAGAAGTAAATGCTTCCATATTATCAGCAATAGCTGAATCCCACATAGGTCTGATAACCGGACCTAAAATAGCTGGACCATGTATCCCTAAGACCCAAAAGAAACAAATCAAGAATACGGTAATCAATCCTCCAATCAAACTGTTTCCAACTAAAAATTGTTTTAATGGCATTAGCAGTGTGGTTAATAGAGAATTAATATCGATATTCAACCAATGCCTTATTCCCCAAAATAAAATAATAACAACCAGTGCAGGAAGTAATGCACCAAAAGAATTGGCTACTCCATCCGGAACTCCTTCAGGCATTTTAATAGTAATCTTTTTTTCCTTCATAAAGCGATAAATTTCTACTGATAATAAGGAACATAAAATCGCTGAAAAAAGATTACCAGCACTAAATTGACCAACATTAATAAAACGTCCTACAGAGATAACTCCTTCTATACCTTGTGTAACAATTACAGGAGCAGTTGAAGAACATAAAAAAGCCAACACTCCTAAAAAACCACAGGTAATTGGATCTAATTTATAATTATTACCCAGACATACGGCGATACTGAATGAGCAGTATAGTGCCATCATTCCTACCGTAAAACGAAAAGGTATATCTAAGATATTACGGTATGGATTAATAAAATCCATGTAGCCATCAATAGGAATATTCAAAAAAATCACAAAAAACGATCCGACTATTGTTAAAGGAAGGGTCATAATAACACCATTTCTTACTGCTTGTAAATGTTTTTGATTGCCTATTTTATCAGCTACCGGTAAAATATATTTTTCTAGAAAACTCATCATTTTACTCATTATATACTCCTTAAATTATATCATTATTATCGGTAATGAGATTGTATTTTTTACTATTATTTTTTAATGAATCTTTTTGATACAAAAAATCTTATTAAATATGGTATCATTATACATTAGTATACCACCAATTTATAGAAATTATTGAGCAGATTAATTAATAATCAGGAAATTGTTCTATCAGTCATATCATTATCCTCAATAAATAATATGTTACAAGGTAAAAATGTTGATGTTTACTCTATCAATAATACTTACTTTGACCTTATATTGAGTTATGGTGATGTAACGACTATACAAATCACCCATTTGTATTTTATTGTTGTCGACTTATATCTAATATTAATAAAAATACTGAGCTTTAAAGAGTATATTATTCTCAATATTAGTTATAATATCTTTAATTAAATATTTTCTATTCTTATATAAAATTTATACAAGAGCCATGGTCTAAAAATTCTCGAATATTACTTAATGTTGTAGAAATCATATTAGAAACGGCTTCATCAGTGTAAAAAGCAATATGTGGTGTAATAATGACATTAGGAAAAGCGATAAATTCACGTAAGATATTATCTGGAATATATTTTTCTCGCCAATCATGACGGTAGTATGGAATTTCATACTCATAAACATCAAGAGCAATTCCACTAATTTTACCTGATCTTACAAATTCTAGGGTATCTTCAGCATTCATCACAGCACCCCGACTGGTATTAACTAAGATCACACCATCTTTCATTTTTGATAATGAGTTTTTGTTAATCATATGATAAGTATGCTGATTTAATGGTACATGGTATATAATCACGTCACTTTTTTGATATATTTCATCTAATGTTGTATAACGAGCAATATGTTTTACTTCTTCATGTTCAATCTTATCAAAGGCTAATAGTTCTTTAGGTGAAAATCCTACAAAATGTTTGAGAGTGTTACATCCAATACGACCAACCCCAATAACCGCAACAGTTTGATTACGGATTTCTCGTCCAACCAATCCTAATATGGTGAAATCTTGATTATTTGTACGTTGAAGAGTTTGTTTATAATTTCTGAGTAATGATAAAGTCAATAGGAGCGTGAATTCACTAACGGAGTTTGGAGAATATCCAGGGACATTGGCAACTTGAATACCCAACTCTTGTGTTGTAGTCAAATCTACATTATCAACCCCAACAGATCGGCTAAATATTGTTGTGATATGATAACTTTTTAATACTTGCAATACTTCTTGATTTAGATTATCTTCAGCTAAAAATACAATTATATTAAATTTTTCTGCTAAATGAACAGTTTGCTTAGTAAGGTTTTGTTTTTCTAATGTAATATCTAAATGATAAATTTGAGACCATTTATGAAATAGTTCAATTTCATCTTGACGGACTGCATATACTAATATTTTCATAGAAATGTCCTTTATTGATTGTTTATACTTATATACCCACCTTTCATTGCCGAAGTTGCAAATGCAGAATATAATGCCAATGCTCCTTTTATTTTTGGAGAATGCTTAGGAGTCCATTTTTTGTAACGTTCTTGTAGAATATTATCAATCTCTTCTTTTGATAATAAATTATTATTAACCCCAATAATATGAATAGATCGTTCATCAATATTTATTTCTATAAGATCATTAAATTCTATGAGAGCAATAGGTCCACCAACGGCTGCTTCTGGCGAAATATGTCCAATAGCAGGTCCTCGTGTTGCTCCGGAAAAACGACCATCTGTTAGTAATGCTGTTGTAGAACTCAACTCTTTATCTGAAGCAATTGCTTCTGTCGTATAAAACATTTCAGGCATACAAGATCCTTTCGGTCCTTCATAGCGAATGATTACAGCATCTCCAGGCTGAATTGTTTTGTTGAGTACAGCTTGTAGGGCATCTTCTTCTTTATCAAAAGGAACTGCTCTTAATGTTACTTTTCTCATAGATTGAGGTAACGCTGCGTGTTTAATGACAGCCCCTTCCGGTGCGATATTGCCTTTTAAAATAGCAACAGCCCCTCCTTCTTGGATAGGAGTATCATAAGGTTTGATAACATCTTCTTTTTTAACATTAACTTTTGCAAGGTTATCATCACATTTTTTATAATAATCTTGCCGTTCCAATTCTTCTAAATTCTCTCCTAATGTTTTACCGGTAACCGTTAGTACATCTAGATGTAAATGACGACGAAGTTCCTTCATAATAGCAGGAACACCACCGGCTTTATGAAAGAAAGATCCCGGATAAAATCCACTAGGTCTAATATTAGTTATAAAATTAATTTTTCGGTGTATCTCATCAAATTTTTCCATATTTAAGGTCATTCCTAATTCACGGGCAATAGTTGGCAAATGTAATAAGCTATTTGTTGAGCCTGCAATGGCTGAATGTACCATAATTGCATTTTCGAACGCTTTTTCTGTCATAATCATTGAAGGGATAATATTTTCAAAGGCAAGATTGATGGCAGCCTGTCCTACTCTTTTGGCAACTTCTTTTAACTCTTCCATCTCTACAGCCATCATAGCAGTACCAGGTAAGCTCATTCCTAGTGCTTCTGCCATTACTTGCATAGTTGCGGCAGTACCCATAAAAGAACATGCTCCACAACTTGGACAAGCATTATGTTTTACATGAAGGAATTCATCCTTAGTAATATCTCCTCTTTGGTACTGGGCAGAATACATCCCCACTTGTTCTAATGTTAAAAGATTCGGTCCTGCTTGCATCACTCCACCAGTCATCACTATTGCCGGTAAATTAAGGCGTGCTAATGCTTGTAAGTGTGCAGGAACTCCTTTATCACAAGAACAGATATAGATTGAAGTGTCAAAAGCTGTTGCTCCACATTGACATTCGATCATATTTGCAATGAACTCACGTGACGGTAAAGAATAATTCATACCGTCATGACCTTGTGCTTGACCATCACACATATCTGTCGTAAAAAACATATTTCCTTTTGTACCAAGTCTTTCCACTTCGTCGTATGCAGCTTGTACTAAAGGAAATAAATGGGCACTCCCAGGATGGCTATGTCCAAAAGTACTTTGAATAAAAACGTGCATCTTGGATAAATCTTCTACAGACCAACCCATACCGATTTTAAGGGGATCCATTTCCGGTGCTACATTACGGATGGTTTGACTAGGCATATCATTTACTGATCTTTTCATAATTTTACCTACTAAAAAAATATAATAAAAAATATAACCCTAACTTCTAGAGTTAGGGTTATATAGTTAGTTTTATAACCCCATTCCTTGACGTTCGGAATTAATTTCTTGAAGAATTTCTTGTCTAGAACGTGATGGTACAGGTGTTAATAAAGAGACAACAACTAAGGTTAGTGAAGATATAATCCATGCAGGAATAATAGGACCTCCCCAAAATGAATTTAAATCTTTATTCCCAGAGATATAAAAAGAAGTCAAACTGGCCATAATGATTGCTGATAAGGCTCCTTGCCATGTAGCTCTTTTCCAAAACCGTCCAAAAATTCCTGCGACAGCTACTCCTGTAAGCAGGGTAGCAATCATGGTTTGAATATATCCTAAAATATCATTGGCAAACCAAATAAATATTAAAGCAACTCCAACGACAACAAATGCCATGATTTTGGAAATATTGACTACTTTATCGGCTGGAAGTGCTTTACCCGTAATTAATTGATATACATCTGTCACAATGATAGTAACACCAGTCATCGCATCAGAATCTCCTGAAGAAATAGTAGCAGACATACCACAAATTAATATTGCCAATCCAATAAACGGAGGAAATACAGATGTAGCCATATAAGGAAAAACAAAATTCGCATTACTAATTTCAGGATTGATTGCAAATGCAGAGATTCCTACAATAGCAGGAGTAATAGCAAAGAGTAAAAAAGCGACTGATGTTGTTAAAAATCCTCGTCTTGCTGTTTGTGTATCTTTAGCACTATAAATACGTTGGCGAAATGAAGGTACTGCTAAAGGACTTGTTGCAATGGCAATAATTGTAGAAATAGCAGGAATAAGACCAATCTTGTCGATCCCTAAAAATGATAGATTTTCTGCAGGTACGGCAGCTCTTATCCCTTCGATACCTCCAACTTTTAGATAAGATAGAATTGCCATAGCAATAAATCCAAAGAAAAGAATAAAAGCTTGAATAGTATCAGTCCATACAACAGCTAAATAACCACCAAGGACAATATAAATTGCAAAAGTGAAAGCCATAATAACACGAGCCAGATTCATATCAATACCGGTAATATGGGCAAGGTACGAACTCCCCCCTAATAAGTGTGCTCCAAGCCAACCAATAGAAGCCAAGGTTAACATAATTGCAATAACGATTTTGAGCATTTTATTATTTTGGTAATAAGATGCGAGTTCTTCTGTTTCTGTAACAAAATTTTCATTACGGGCATCAACAAATAAATATGTCAATAAGAAAAATCCTAATGCGCCCCCTAAACCAACTAAAACACCAGCCCAACCGTTTGAATAAGCATTACCAACAGCACCCATAGTGGAACCTGTCCCTACCATGGTCGCCATAGTTGAACCAAAAACCAGAATAAATGGTAATTCTCTTCCTCCTAATAAAAAGTCTTCTGCTCCTGATTGTTTACGAGGGATATACCACCCGAAAAACATTAATATTCCCACGTACACTAATAAACCAATAATCATCGATGAACCACTCATAATTATCTCCTTATACTAAACTATGTGTATTAATAAGTTTAAGTTTTTATATATTATATCTACTAAAAATATTAGCGTTGGACTCTACCTGATCCATCTCCACCCATCAGATCCAAGACTTCTTTTTTGGATACTAAATTCCAATCTCCTGGTATGGTGTGTTTGAGGCAAGAAGCGGCAACTGCAAATTCTAGACTTGTTTGAGGATCGTTTTCAAAGAAATGGATTCCTGAAATTAATCCTGCAGCAAAAGAATCTCCTCCACCAACACGATCAACTATATTCGTAATATTATATTTCTTTGAAAGATATAATTGATCATTTATATAGTATATAGCAGACCAATTATTATGATTCGCACTAATGCTTTCTCTAAGAGTCGTGGAAATTCCTTCTAAATGAGGGTATTGAGATTTGACTTTTTGGAGTAGTGGTAAGTAATCCGTAGCTTCTAAATGACCTTTTGTAACATCGTTATCAAAAGGAATACCTAAAGATAACTGTATATCTTCTTCATTTGCAATTAATAGATCTACGTGTTTAACGATATTAGGCATTATTTCTGATGATTTTTTACCGTAGTTCCATAATTTTTTACGATAATTGAGATCACAAGAAACTTTAATATTTCTCTTTTTTGCTTCTTGTACGACAACTAAGGTTAAATCAGCAGCACTTTGACTTAATGCAGGAGTAATACCGGATATGTGTAACCAATGTGCATTAGTAAATGCGTTGTCCCAATCAAAATCACTTGGCGTTGCTTGTGCAATAGAAGAATGAGCTCTATCATAAAGTACCGTAGAACCACGTTGATTAGAGCCTTTTTCAACAAAATAAATTCCTAATCGATCTCCACACCAAGCAATAGCAGAGGTATCAACTTTTTGTCCATGAAGTAATTCTTCTGCTTTTTCCCCTAAAGCATTCTTTGGAAAAGCAGATAAATAACGTGATGGTAATCCAAATCGAGAACATGACACACAGACATTCGCTTCTCCTCCGCCAAATGTGGCCATCAGATTGGGAGATTGTAATAAACGTTCATGCTCGATAGAGGATAATCGTAACATTAATTCACCAAAACCAACAATATAACTCATGTCTATAACTCCTTTAAAATTTGATTTGCTTCTTTAAATCGTTTGGTAATTTCATTCCAATTTTGTTCTGTCAGTAGGTTTCGAGGGCAAATCCACGAACCACCACAAGCAAAAACATTTTTCTGCATAAGATATTCTTTTACATTTTCTAATTTCACTCCACCTAAAGGCATAAATTTTACATCGGTATGAGAGTAAACAGGTGCCATGGCTTGTAACCATTGTATACCACCAAATACTGATGCCGGAAAGAATTTAATATATTTATGTCCATAAGCCAAACATTGCTCTAATTCTGCCGGAGTAACCACACCGGGAATATAATTATATCCTTTAGCTTTTGCATGTTCGAGGAGAGTAGGTTGAAATCCCGGACTAATTAATAGATTCGTTCCTAATTTTAGGATACGTTCGGCTTGCTCTACACTTAAAACAGTAGCTGCTGCTCTAGGCAATGTCGGATAATCTTTTGCTAAAATTTCTAGTGCTGTATAAGCATATTCTGTTCTCATTGTTAATTCAATAGCCGGTAAATACTCTAATGCTAATTCCGCTAAAAAACGAATTTCTTTTTCATTTTCAACAACTGCAACAGGAATAATTGGTACTTTGATATATTTATGTAGCATAAATACTCCTTATTATATTGATATGTTTATATTATAAATTGTATTTCAAAAAAATGAAACCTTATTTTCAAAATAATTTAAATCACATTTAATTGTTTTTAGTATAAGGATTTAATGTTTACTATACCAATAAATAACCTTCTGATTGAAAAAAAATATACTTTATAGTATAATATATATTAATATCTAAAATTAAATATTTGTTTTAAGGAATAATAAATGCGAGATAACAATTCACAGGTCACATTAATTCTTAAAGTATTTTCTATTATACAATTAATGTCTAAAAAACAAGAAACTTCCATTAAAGAAATTAATGAATCTCTAGCTTTAAATACTTCTACTATCTATAAATGTTTACAAACATTATGTGATATAGGGTATGCTTACCAGAATGAACAAACTCAGCAATATGGGTTGACGCTTCGTTTTGCTTCGATTTGTTCTAATATTTTATCTCATTATAGTATTACAGAAACAGCAATCCCTACGATGAAAAAAATTGGAGAGATTACAAAAGAAACCGTACATTTGGGATTAAGGGATAACTCCAAATTAGTCTATATTTATAAAATTGATTCACCTCATACATTAAGAATGTACTCTAGTATCGGTAAGATGGCGCCATTATATTGTACAGCTATAGGGAAAGTATTATTAGCATTTGAATCAAAAGAATTACAAAACAACATTTTAGAAATGAACGAACGAATAGCATATACATCAAACACAATGACAGATATAGAACAACTTCTCAACCATTTAGAAATAGTAAGAAAAAACGGATATGGAGAAGATATTGAAGAACATGAAATGCATATTCGTTGTGTTGCTATGCCTATTTTTGATTATACAAGACAAGTAACAGCAGCTTTGAGTATTTCTATACCTATATTTCGTTGGAATAAAGAAATTCATCAACGTAATATTGAATGTCTTAAAGAAGGTGTTGCTGAAATTTCCCATAAACTAGGGTATAATAATTTTTTAATAGAATAGAGGCTTCTTATGAAAATTAGATCATACGAACTTTTTTCTGTTCCTCCACGATGGTTATTTCTAAAAATTGAAACGGAATGTGGTCTTGTTGGATGGGGAGAACCTGTTATTGAAGGTCGAGCTGACACAGTAAAAGCTGCTGTGATAGAATTGATGGATAATTATATTATCCATCAGAATCCTGAAAATATTGAAGATTTATGGAATGTGATGTATCGTGGTGGATTTTATCGTGGTGGTCCTATCTTGATGTCGGCAATTGCAGGCATTGATCAAGCATTATGGGATATTAAAGGGAAAAAATACCATACCCCTGTATACAATCTTATGGGTGGTATGTGTCGAAAAACGATAAAAGCCTATTCTTGGGTAGGTGGAGATAGACCTGATGAAGTCGCTAAAGCATCAAAACGAAGGCAACAAGCAGGTTTTACAGCAATCAAAATGAACGCAACAGAAGAACTCCAATTTATTGATGATTATATAAAAATAGATGCTGTACTAGAAAGAGTAGCCAGTATTAGAGAATCCTGTGGAAAATACTTTGGGATTGGAATTGATTTTCATGGACGTGTACACAAACCAATGGCTAAAGTTCTTGCCAAAAAGCTGGAAGAATTTGATCCTATGTTTCTTGAAGAACCAATACTATGTGAAAACGGTGAATCTTTTAGAGATATTGCCATGAGCTGTAGCATACCTATTGCTACAGGAGAACGCTTATTTTCCCGTTGGGATTTTAAAACAATTCTACAGCAAGGTTATATCGATATTATTCAACCTGATTTATCTCATGCCGGTGGAATAACTGAATGTAAAAAAATTGCCAGTATGGCCGAGGCTTACGATGTAGCCCTTGCTCCTCATTGTCCTCTTGGACCTATTGCCTTAGCTGCATGTTTACAAGTCGACGCGACTTCATACAATGCTGTTATTCAAGAACAAAGTATAGGTATTCACTATAATCAGGGTTGTGATGTACTGGATTATATAGTAGGACAATTTATTTTTGATGAGGGGCACTTACTGATACCCAATACAGAAGGGTTAGGAATTACTATTAATGAAGACTTCGTTAGAGAAAAATCGTTAGAAGTTCATAATTGGAAAAATCCTATTTGGCGTCATCAAGACGAATCCTTTGCAGAGTGGTAACTCATCATGATAACAGTATTATCATTGATAAAGAAGAATATTTTCTAAAACATAATCTAGAAATAGAAAAGAGAGTACAATCAACTTACGCTTCTATAAGATTTTATACATTGACAGAACTTTTCTTCTCTATTATAATAGTATGGTTATCGTTTCAACAGTCTAGAAATAGTCTGTTTTCTATCTTATACTTTAAACTTATTAGATCATTTTGGGGCAACCAGCTATGGGTTTTACGGTGTCTTTTTGCTTTCCTTACTTTCACTTTTAAAACTCTTTTTATTAAAAGCTTATAATACTTTCTTCTCAAGATTATTTTATTGATTTCAAATAGGAGATATTTATGAAAATTATTATTTATGCTGTACGTCCTGATGAACAAGAAGCCTTTAAAAAATTTGAGGCTTATTTTGACTGCCAAATGACATATTGTTCTCAAGCATTTTCTGTAGAAACTGCAGATCTTGCAAAAGATCACGATAGTGTCATTATTATTGGAAATTGTAAAGCTGACCGAGCAGCTTTGAAAAAATTATGGGAGTATGGGATTCTTTATTTTTCCACACGGACAACTGGCTATAACAATATTGACCTTCATGCTGTAAAAGAATTTGGGATGCGTGTTGCCAATGTTCCAGCTTATTCTCCTAATTCTGTTGCCGATTTCACGGTATTATCTGCCTTATCTATGATTCGCAATTATCCTTTGATGCTAGAAAGAGCAAAATGTCAAAATTATTCTTTAGGCGGATTAATTGGAAAGGAAATTCGTAATATGACTCTTGGATTTATTGGAGTAGGACGTATTGGACGAAGATCTGCAGAATCGTTTTTAGGGATGAATCCTAAAAAAATTCTTGGTTATGATCCTCATCCTACTGAAGAGGGGGCAAAAATCCTTAGTTATGTTACATTAGATACTCTACTCGCTGAGTCTGACCTAATTTCTTTTCATATAAATTTAAATGATAACAGTTATCATTTAATTAATAATGAAACCATAAAAACAATGAAGGATGGTGTTTTTATTATTAATACAAGTCGAGGAGGAGTAATAGATACAGAAGCCGCTTTAAAAGCCCTCGACTCTGGGAAGATTGCAGGGCTTGCAACAGATGTTTATGAACATGAAGTTGGGATTTTACATGCTAACAATGAAGGAAAAACTTACACAGACGCTACGTTTCAAAAACTTCATAACCATCCTAAAGTCATTGTTTCTCCGCACTATGCTTTTTATACAGATGAGGCTGTTTCTAATATGGTTGAATATTCCATACAGAATCTTATCGACTATAAAACAAGAAATACATGCTCCAATGAAATTGTTCTCCCGTCTCTTGATTAATAACAAAAATAGGGCTAATGAATAGGAACAAATTAGGCTGAATCTTAAAAAGTAGAAGAAATAGTTGAGTTACTAGGTTAATACCTAGTAACTTTTTGATTCTTGGATACTGTTTAAAATATATGAAAACTAGCCTTTTTAGAGAATAGTTTTATTACTCAAACTGTTGTTTGCACAAGAATAGATATTTCAATTCCAAAAATGAACTTGGTAATCTTTTTGATCCTATGATATTTCTATGAAATTATTCTTATGATTTTGAGATCCCTTTTGATTAAATACGCCCTCACATTTTAATTCCTATCTCTCCCATTTCTAAATGGAGGAGATCGTCTTCTATACTACTAGAAACAGGAGCGAACATTTCTTTAATTTCGATAAAGAGTTGCCAATCTAAAATTTAAGAAGGGCGAGGGTTTTCTTACACATTTCATATTACCTAGATCTTTTAGAGAATAGCAAGATAACAGAGCTACCAACATTATCGTACAGATATGTAGCTGTATTTCGGATTTTTATCCTTATCTGATCCAGATTTCTACTCAGCCGTTTCACTCCTCTATCCAAGAGAAATATTACTATTTATGTTTTTCTTGGATAGAGGATTTATTAGTTTATAATCCCTATAGCATTTATATTAATCGGCAAAAAAACAAGCACACGAATGCTCTTTTCCTTCGAGCTTGGGTTGGGATTCTAAACAAAGAGCTTGTCTTTTAGGGCACAAAGGAGCATAGGAGCAAGATTTTTCATCGATACTAATAGAATCCAGAATATCAAGATGCTTATAAGTATTTTGTTTTCGGCGTATCAAGGGTACAGAAGCTAAAAATCGTTGTGTATAGGGGTGTTTTGGTGTCGAAAAAATATTCTCTGTTGATGCTGATTCGACAATTTTTCCACCATACATAACAATAGAACGATTAGCAAATTCTTTGATAATACTCAGATCATGGGTGATAAAAAGATAAGAAATTCCCTTTTCTTGTTGAATTTTTTTCAGTAATTGGATAATCTGGGCTTTGATAGAAACATCAAGTGCCGAAACTGCTTCATCTGCTATCAAAAGTCGAGGATTTAAAGCAAGAGCCCGAGCAATACCAATACGTTGACGTTGCCCTCCCGAAAATTGATGGGGATAAAGCTTGAGATGACTTTCTTCCAATCCACATAATTCCAGAGTATTAATAATATGCTGGTAAAATTCATCATTAGTGGTAGGAAATAACTTATGAGCTAACAAAGCCTCTCCGATTAATTCAGCCACACTCATTCTAGGGTTTAAAGAAGAATACGGATCTTGAAAAACCATCTGTATCTCACGACGAAAAGGAAGCATCTCTTGTGCACTTAACTGCGAAATATCAACCCCGTTATAAATAATTTGACCCGAATGGATCGGAACAAGTCGGAGAGCAGCACGCCCAAGGCTGGTTTTCCCGGAGCCTGATTCTCCCACTAAAGCTACTGTTTCCCCCTCTGAGATCGTTAAGCTTACATTATCTACTGCCTTTGTATAACAAGGTTTATTTTGAGAAAACCATCCCTGCTTAATAGGATAGTATACACATAAATTATTAATTTCTAGTAGATTCATGGGTTTCTCCTAAGGGGTAAAAACAAGGGTCAGGGGTATCGATAAAACATTTTTTTTGTGCTTTAAAACAACGAGGAGCAAAAGCACACATTATTTGAGCCTGAGCAAATTCCGGTAAGGGGATCGGAGGAACAATCGGATTCATATTTTCAGCAGAATCTAACAAAGCAGCAGTGTACGGATGCCGAGATTTCCCATCTAATAAATGAGGAATGGTAATTTTTTCTACAATTTTCCCCGCATACATCACAAAAAGCTCTTGAGAAGTTTCTACAACCACTCCCAAATCATGAGTAATCAGCACCAACGCCATACCCAGTTCTTGTTGTAAATTTTTAATTAATTCTAAAATTTGTGCCTGTATTGTAACATCTAATGCTGTAGTCGGTTCATCGGCAATAAGTATTTTAGGACGACAAGCTAAAGCCATCGCAATCATAACACGTTGACGCATTCCTCCAGATAGTTCATGAGGGTAGAGCGTCGCTGTATGGGTAGGATCTTTGAATCCTGTTAAAGTAAGCATATCCAACATCCGTGTTCTTGTTTGAGCTTTACTTAACGATTCGTGTGCTTGAAGAGTTTCTTCTATTTGCTCCCCTGCAGTAAAGACAGGATTCAGAGCTGTCATGGGCTCCTGAAAAATCATCGAAATCTCTTTCCCTCGGATATTCTCTAATTCTTTTTCATGGAGCTGAAGAAGATTTTGCCCTTGATAGATAATTTCTCCTGTACACTGAGTTTTTGGGCTGAGTAAGCCCATCATAGCAAGTGCTAGCGAACTTTTCCCTGATCCAGATTCTCCTGCGATTGCAGTACGTCCATGAGGTGTAATAGAAAAACTAACATTATCAACAGCCGGTTTCGTGCTTTCAGAATAGCGTATACTGAGATTTCTAATATCTAACATTATTTTTCCTTATTCTTTAGGTGATACAGCTTCACGAAGACCTTCGCCTATAAGGTTGATCGAAATAACCGTTAATAAAATCGCTGATCCTGGAGCTATCCATATCCAAACACGGTTAGCCAAGGTGTAAGAATTTTGTGCTGATTGCATCATATTCCCCCATGTAGGAATCGGTTGCGGGGCTCCAAGTCCTAAAAATGAAAGAGCTGCTTCTGTTAAAATAACTCCTGCAATAGATATTGTCATTGAAATAATAACATAAGTATAGGTATTGGGCAGAAGATGCCGCCAAATCCGGTTTAGAGGAGATATCCCTAAGGCTTCAGCTGCTATCATAAATTCTTGCTCTTTTAGACTCAGTATCTGCCCTCGAATAAGACGAGCAAGACCTGTCCAACCTAATAATCCTAGAATTATCGCAGTGATATAAAGCCGAACATAGGCGGGCATTCCAGCCCCAAAAGACGCACTCAGTGTAATAACAAAAGGAAGAAAAGGGAAAGAACTAACAATTTCTGTAATACGTATCAAGAAAAAATCAATCTTACCACCATAAAATCCGGAAACTCCTCCTATAAGACAACCAATACAAGTGCTGATTAAAGTCGCTAAAAATCCAATCTGAAGCGAAATTCGCCCTCCATGCAATAAGCGTACCAATACATCACGACCTAATTCATCAGTCCCAAATGGATGAGTAAAAGAAGGAGGATGATAAGAAGCTAAATAGTTGATCTCATCACGTCCATAAGGAATGAAAAAAGGAAGAAAAACAACGAGTACTATAATAATAATAAAACCTATCAAACCAGCATAAGCCATTTTATTTTTACGAAAACGCTCCCATATTAATCGAGAGGGAGATAATTCTTTTAATTCTTTTGTCATCATAGTCGTACCCTCGGATCGACAAGTGCATTACCAACATCAGCAATTAAACTTCCCAGTAGAGTGAGCAAGGCAAAAAACATATTTAAAGTCATTACTAAATTATAATCTCTTCCAATAACGGCAGTATAAAGTTCTCGTCCAATTCCTGGCCAAACAAATATGGTTTCTAAAATCACCGCTCCACCAAACAATCCTGGTAAATATAAACCGGTCAAAATAACAATAGGAATAAGCGCATTTCTAAACGCATGCTTATAAATAACCAAAGCTCCTTTCAGCCCTTTAGCACGAGCAGTACGGATATAATCTTGGCTTAGGACTTCTAACATAGCATTTCTCATATAACGAGTTAAAGAAGCGGTTGAACCAAAGACTACCACCATGAGAGGAAGAACCATATGTTGTAGTACATTAAAGAGATAACCTACTCTATCAAATTGTATTCCCGGTGTAGACATTCCACTAATAGGAAATAGGGGAATTTTTATTGCAAAAATAAAAATGACTACAATAGCAGTAAAAAACGAAGGGATACAAAAACCAATAAGACTAAATATTGTCCAAAATCGATCAAATCTCTGTCCTTTTCGGACAGCAGAAATAATCCCTACAGGAATCGATATTAAAAAAGCAATAATAAATCCTCCGATATTAAGGATAAAAGAGTTTTGAATAAAAGGCACAATAATCTCTTTCACAGGTCTCCGATATACAAAAGAATCTCCAAAATCTCCACGCAACATACGAACTGCCCATTGAAAATATTGTATCGTCAACGGCTGATCCAAACCCAATAAACGACGAACTTCTTCTCGACGCTCTGCAGTAACATCACCACCTACCCCTAAATACACATCCACAGGATCTCCAGGCATTGCACGAGTAATCATAAACAAAACTATTGAGATGATAACCAATACAGGAATCATATTTAAAATGCGTTTGAAGATAAAGAAAATTATATTATTCATTAGAAAGTTCCATATCCTCAATGACATGATACCAACGT
>JBOFNI010000010.1:0-18833 GCA_051658845.1 Brevinema sp.
TGGCGTTTTTACAGCTGTTTGTGCAGTACCAGACGGATAGATAGGTAAGCTAGGATCACCTTTAAAAAACAGATCGCTTCTCGTGTTAGAAATAAATTTTAGTGATAAACGTCTTCCAGTACGATCACCTAGCGTTGTACTAGGATCCAAATCGGTAAAGCTAAATCGGATATAGTTGGTTCCTGAAGTTTTGACACCAGTACCTGTTTTACTATCCATATAGAAGATGATTCGCTGCCGTCTATCGATTAAGATAGTCTCTGTTGAAGCCGGATCATAGGTAAAATTATTTGCACCAGAGTGTAACGTACCTATTCCTTGATATCCAATATTTGGATGGATAATATTTTCTAAGTCGGCAAGTCTACTTTCACTAACCGCAACAGCAGTTTTAACCGCTGTATGATAAGGTAGTCCGTTTAGTATCGCATCGCTAATTTTGGAGATATCATCAGTAATGATTACTTTTTTAGCAATTTGGTCTTTAGGACGAGAGGCGTTAATTTGGATCGCCCAGAATTTGTTGTGCAGAGGATTCTCAGCACCTCTCGTTCCTTTTAGGAAGAATAAGGCTTGTCGATTTGCAGTACCAGGCGTCAGTCCTTTGACCTCATTAAAGGAATAGGTAGCGTTGTGTGTTTTAGTAACACCGTCAGCATATATTCTCGTAGAAATCAACACGGTACCGACAGCAGGATCAAAGGCATATTCTAAAGTTTCATGATCTAAGTATAAACTGTCTTGATCCAAATCTACTAAGGGACCTTCGGTATCCATGACCTCTAAAGCACCAGAATAATCTTCAACAAGACTATTTCTGATCAAATAAATAGAATCTGCACCTTTAGGAATATCTCCAGCCATAAGTACTGCCTGAGCCTCTGCAAGATTTGGATATTCTTTAAAGAGAATCATCCGTTCGGTTGCTTTTACTTGTACGGCAAATATTTTTCCATGTAAAGAAGCTTCTGCCGTAGCATTTAATAAAATGATTCCTTTAGTAATTACATCAGGAGTAGCTTCAGACATCTTTTGAGGAATAGCATTGTACAAGGTAGGAGTAGAAGCACCGTTTATCATCTCAACAACGTTTAAGGTTGCTGTAACATCAATAGTATTTACATTAAAGCCTAAAGCTCTATGATTTCTTTTATCGACGACGTTTACCGATGGTACTAGGGCATAAGCATCTGGATCAATAGAAATAACAGAACTTAAGCCGTTATCTACAATCAATTCTAAGACACCGATACTTTCACGTAAAGTACGACGTTCTACCCAATTGTATTTTTCATTACCAGGTTTAGCAAGCTGAGCCGCTAATCCAGCAACAGCCGCTTCATAAGTATTATTTTCTCGTGTTGTAATAAAGAAGCTAGCTCCATTTTGTTCTTCTTCTGTTGCGGCTTTTAAATCACCTCGTTGGTAAGCCAAAATCAAGCCGTCATGCATTCCAAATCCGTTTAAGGTATAGAAACCGCCACGTCCTTCTCTTTTCATGAGTCTCAAACCGTAAGAATTAGGATTCGCGGTTCCCCCTCTTATTGGAGAATAAGTAATAGATTCGTTCCCTTCGTCATAAACAAAGGACCAAAGATCATGATTATTTAAGTCAAAAGTACCGTCGCTCATATCTACCCATTCACCCCATGCGTGACCTAACACAGTCTCGCCATCTCCGTTAAAGGTATTAATATTCATATTGGAGATCCATGTTGTAGACGTATCAATCCACAACTCGTGAGCAGACATATTAAAAAACGGAAGTTCGTTCAAGGTGGCACGAGCAACATCTGGTGTATCACCACGAGTAATTTTCATTCTGAAGTGATCCGCTCCCGTACCAACGCGCATTGCGTGATATTGATTCGAAATTTCACTTTGGTAGAATGGAGCAGGTTCACCAGTTACCGATGTACCATAAAGTCTAAATACGGAGTCATAAGCACCACCATCTGTGGTCATTTTAACAAAATAAGGGAATGTTTCAAGACTGTTTTTATCTTCAGCTAAATCTTTAGTACCACGAGAAACCTTAACAGAGTAATAATTACCATATGTTTCGAGATCATAATTCCATGGAGCCATTGTCTTATCACGATCATAAATAGTTTTCCAAGCACTAGAACCTGCAGCATGGGTATCCCCTGCTAAAAATCCTCGAGCATTAATTACCTGTCTCCATGATTTTTCAGACACATCCAACATACTTTTTAAGGAACGTGTATTAATATCAAATAAGGATCTAGGAATAAACGTCGACTCTATAAGAACATCACGATCAGAAATTAATTGATTTCGTACGGTGTCGTCATTGATATTGATACCAGCTCTTCGTATTAATTTCATACCATCGCTATTAATAGTGCTGATTAAATCCACAGCAACATAAGAATTTTCAAAATCCAAAGGTAAGGCAGTAGTGCCTTTCTTAACAAATTGAAGAATCGTTTTTGAAGGACTGGACTCATCCCATACAGGTTTGAATCGTCCAGTAGCAATAGTTCCAGTTCCAATCTTAATCTCAATTTCTTGACCTGTTTTAAAGACGATATTGGTAATTTGATTTTCAGGAAGATACTCAAAACTTGTTGATTTTAGAGATACCCATGCTCCTTTTAGCATCAACTCATTCATAATAGGAACTACACTTGGGAAGTGTACAATAGATTTTTCAACAAAGTTTGCAGGATCAGTACCGTTTAGAACAGCTTGTGCTTTTAGGAAAGCATCTTCCGGAGTAGTAGCGGCAGAACTAAATGGATAGAATTTGATCGATCGTACTCCATCAATCATTTGAACCACAACACCGATATAATTCCTATCGAAAGTTCCCATACCTTTTAGGAACAGAACTCCTTTAAAGATCTCTCCTGTACCGGTATCTTCATCTTTACTGAGCACTTTCATTACTTTATAAACAGTACTTACCTCAGGAGCTCCCGGTCTGCGTTCGATTACAGCAGCTTGTTGGTCGCCAAATTCACTAATAGTAAGATTCCATTCTGTGGTATTATTATCAACATAAACCTGATCACTATCTAAAGTAACCATCCCGTTTAATTCGGCTAATTGCTCTAAAGCTCTTGATCGGGATTCGACAGATTTAAGAGTACTGTATCGATAAGTATCAACACCACGAGCTACTGGTCGAGGTGCAATAGTATCCACATCCCATTTGATAATCTCACGAACTTGTGCCGGTGTACCAAGTGCTACTGTCGCAACCGGTGAAGTATCGTTTTCTGGCAATCGAAGCCCTACACTCTTACCACCATCAGGACCAGTACCGGTCAGTAATGCATAAGAACGTAAATCTTTGCCTCTTTCATCTTTAACAGCTTGAATTTCGTAGGTATATACGTCATCACGAGTTTTTCTCGGAGATACATTAGAAATAATAACCGTACGGTCTTGGTAAGAGATACCGTCAATTGTTCTTCTTGTAGGGATAAAGGTATAAGTAACCACCAATTTTGGATCATAAACATTCGGTTTATCATCTTCTTCAAATCCAAGTTCAACAAAAGCACCTTGATGATCAGTGATTGTAGTAGTCGGAGCGTGTCTGCGGTTTCCTTCTGCAAAGACAGAGTCACTCACCCGAATCCAATCAGATTCAAAGAAGTTCCAAGTACCTGCGTCTTTTAAGGCTTGGTTCATGGCTTTTGCTTCGGTTAATGCACCTGCAATAGACATTCGACCTCGTTTTCCTCGATTACGATCTCCAAGCATAGGTTCTTCAGCTATTTCAATATAAATAAACTGACTGGAGAACGCCCCCGTCCCACCTTGAGCAATATAAACCCCTTCTGTTGGTGAGATTTCTTCTATCAGTAATAAGGCATACAAACGAGGTGTCATTTTTGAATCGACAATATAATTGACTGTCATCAGCTGGTCTGTAGCACTAAAGATAAAATCAATAGAATTATTTGCATTATAACTAGGCTTGCTATTTCCTGCTAAATCTGTTGGGAAATGTCCATCACCGGTTGTCGTTGTAGCAGATCCTGCATTTTGCTCGATATCATCAGGGTTATTACGTTGAAGTGTCCAAGTTTTACCCGATTCATCAATAATACCCACAGGTCCCCAATCGGCAACAGCTCTATCATAAGTACTCCAGTTAAAACCAGATACTGAGTCAAAGTCTCTTTTTGCTTCATCTCTAGTATTACCAATACCAACTTTCATTAATTTTTCATCTAATCCCGTTCCTAATTCTAAGATAACGAAAGTATTAGAACGAGTACCATCTGTTCTGAATATTTGATATTCTACACTTCGACTGGAAACACCGGAAGTAATTAATTTGACCCCGTATCTTTCCCTAGGCTCTGCTGAACTTTGTTCGATTAACACATCATGAACGAAAGATGCCGGTATATCACCTTTGGCAATAGTATTTTGTAGATTATTAAGGGAAGGCACAAACAACCAGCGTTCCGTATCCATGTCTACATATTCATATGATCCACCACGTTTGCTTAATCTTACCCAACCTTGTTTTGTATCATCGATTGAAGCTGCTTGCATAATAGGATTAAAATGTAGTTCGGCAGCTGATCTGACTCTAAAATTCCATTCCGGTAAATCGTTGTTAAGAGAATCTTTAATAGCATTCTGCGTATCACTAGGACTTGCTCCTATTGGCAATAATACTAATCGCATTGATTGAGAATCAAAAGAATTGCCTCTATTATATCCTGGTTCTACAACAGGCGGAACAGGAGTTGGTTCTCCACCTATACCGATACCGACCATATATTCATGATAAGGAGCAGAAGTATCAGTAGAACGTAATGAGAAGATACCACGGTGAGAAGAAATCGATTCCCTAGGAGCAAATTTGTAAACATATGCTGTCCCAGTTTTATCGGTAACACGGATTTCCGGATTACCACCGATTTTAAATTCCCACAACTCTGTATTAGAACTATCAAGCTGATATTCGTCGTTATGTAGTCGAAGCCATGTATTAGCTGAAGCTATGTCAATAGCTGGAACAGAAATACTTGCCGATCGATAATCCTTCATGGAGAGACTAATTGCCGTATCAGGATTCACAGCAATTGTTCTATTTTTATTAAGAACAAAATTTAGAGTAGATTCAGCTTCTTCTGATCCTGCAGGATTAATCATAATATGATTTCGAACATGAACATACATATTATTGTAAAGAGCCCCTACCGAAGTAGATTTAAGATAGAAGAGAGCTGTTTCCCTAGTGATATTAGGATCTGTACCCATAACTGGATCCGCTTCTAACATATACAGATTATAAATAATTTGACCTGACATATGGGTAATCGTTACATTAGTAGTTTCAGGATCAAAAATCCAAGTTTCTGTGTTTCTAGGATCAAAAGCACCGTCTCTCAGTAAGACAAAGGAAGGAGTACCAAATCCTGGAGGGGTAGAGGTATTCATTGCTAAACTATAAAATGCAGCTTTGACAATATCATCTTCCAGAGGATTTGTTGGAGCAAGGTATGCATCCTGACGAGCCAAGCCATTTTTTGCAAGATTAAAACTAATACCAAAAGAAAACTTAGTCCCCTGTACCGGTTCACGACCTGCATCATCAGGGAAAGCATGAAGCTCATTTGTTAATGCTAAATATTGTCCATGATAAGTAGCCGGACCTCTTAATAGAAGTACCGCACCATAATCAGCATCAACTTGGTGATTTTCCATGATCAAATAAGTATACGATTCGTTTCGTATTTCACTTCCATTAACCATAGTCGTTATATTAATACTTTCTTCATCTAAATCAAATTTTAATAATTGATGATTTTTAAAATCATAAAGTTTATCAACAGAGTCAATACTTGCCCAATCAGGACTAATAGCAACCATTGTTTCTAACGCTGTTCGTTCTGAATTAAGTTTTGTTTCATCTTTATGGGTTGTTTCCGGAATCGTAAACTCGTTTTTATTACCAATAGGAGGTGTTATAGCATCATTTTTTAATCGATCAAAGTCATCATCTATGGTGATTCTAATACTGTCTTTTTCATGATCACCTTCTTGAACATCAACACGAACAAATTTATTGTGGAGTGGTCGGCTAGGAAGATCCAACTGGAATATTCCTGAGAAATTTCCCCCATCATCTTTCATTTTTCCAGCATAAGCAACTCTTTCTGCCGTTGTTCCAGCAGGAGTCACCGTTTCTACGGTCATAACCAAGGATGGAGAACCAGTAAAAGTCACATACTCTGTATTATAAGGGACATACATACCGTTAGGGACACCACCGGTTGTTTCCGACTTCATATAACGTATTCCAGCAATATTTCGTGCAAATGTAGGAGTTAACGGAGCTGTTTCTCGTGCATGATAATTATAGAGTCTTGGTATAAAGATTCTGTCCATAGCCTCTCTTGCTTTGCCAATTGCTATGTCCACATCCATAGGATCTTCCAGATCTGTAGGAGGATCGGTAATTGTAATGTAAGCCTTATCAGCGTTAGCTCCTAACTCTACTTGGACAGCAAGGAATTTACCGTCTAAATCTCCCGCACGAGCTCCAACACGTTTAAGCTGGAAGATACCATAAGTAGGAGAATAATCTTGAATTGTTGCGATCTCGTATTCTACAGGAGTACCTGGAACAACAGAACCAGCATCTTCACCAGTAAATGGAGTAACAAATAATTTAGGAATACCAGATGTGGTACTAAAGAACATTTCATGGGTATTGTATTTCAAATAAATAGGAAGTGAACCCGTAGGCAGACCATCAGGAACAAGACCAGCATCTGCAAGAGGTTCGCCAGTATTATCTGTATAGATCATAGCAACCCACTCTTTGAAAGTTTCCATATGGATAATAACACGATAATCATTAGGTAGGGCTTTTCTTTCGTGGAGGTTAAATAAGTCAAAAGCATTTCTCATATTAATCGCTTCTTCAATAGAGTTACCAATTGCATATTTTGCTTGTGTTTTATAAAGTTCAGAGCCTCGTTCTACCGCCCAATATTTACCGTGAAGTGGAGCATTAGGACTTGGTGTAGTAAATGTATCATCGGTATAACCGTGCATTAAAAAGACACCGTTAGTAGCATTAATATCAACAACAACTTCCAATCGATAAAAAGATCTCGTTATTGCCCCTTCTTGTACAAGTTGATAGTTTAAGAGATTTTGACTGGTATCGACAAAATGGAATAATTCTGTATTCCTTCCATCAAAAGACATTCCTCCATCAAGACTTTTATTTAGACGAACCCAAACTTCTCCAACATCATAGAGATTTTTCCCTAAACGGAAAGGTTTAATCGCCGTTTTTTGATCTTGATAAGATTTTGTAGGAGAGGCAATCATTTCTGTTAATTTTTCTTTAGCTATTTTATCATTATCCTGAAGAGACATATCAAAATAAATTTTATTACCTTCTTCTATAATATTAAAGGCAGCGCATTTATTTCGGAATTTCATTCCAGCAGCGCCTTCTATCTTGAATACACCAGCTCTTTCTCCCACTATTCTTGTCATTGTAATATCATAATCAAAGATATTAGTTGCACCAAATGGTCCATAAGGAGGTAGTATACCAAGTGTGGTGATGATTCGAAGTTTCATATTATCAGCATCAAAAATTAATTCATCAGTTTGATCCCAGAAATACTCACCAGTTGAAGGAGGTTTTACCAACTGAACAATCTGATGTCCTTTTAAAAAACGAATTGCACGATTGTTTAATCGAGTATATTTTTTTACTTCTCTATTATAAGTAGCTTGAGCTTTTAAAGCCTCTAAAGTCCCATTAAATGAGGATGATATAACCATCTTAATTTTGGTCATATTGGGATTTGGATGAAAATCCATCCCAACAAAGCGATCAACACCGTCTATTGTTGCCTCATAAATCTCTGTATTTAAAGGAATCACTGTTGAGGTCTTAAGAATTATTTCCGATTTTTTTCCTTCGACAAGAGACTCATCTTCTTGAACAGTAATATCGGTAGCACTAATAACATATTGCTCCAGTCCATTTTCTAATATTCGAATAGTAGGAATAAAAATTGTATATTCTTTTTCTGGTAAAAATTCTTCCTCATCTAAAGAAACAATCTCTTCATTAAGGTAATTTCGGTGCATACGAAAAAGAATAGGATCAGAAGCATATTCCCAGTAAGGTTTTTGATGGGCTTGTTCGATGATTGATTCTGAAGAGTTTTGAGTATGCAATTTTAAAAAAGCCCCATGAGAGTTAGTCAGAGCAACAACCCCAACAAACTGATTATTCAAAGGTCCGTTACCGTAAAGGCGAAGAATCCCTTCTACCGCATTTCTATCTTCAACAACTTCAACAGCATAGACCGTACGATTCAAAACATCAGCACCTAAGACACTATAAACATCTGCTTCCATCGTTTGGCTATCAAAATCAAAGACTTGGTGATCAAGGGCATTAAACACCCCATCTTGATTAATCGATTTAAAAGGTCCTCTCTCTAGAGTGTACACGATCTGTTTTTCTTGGTAAGATAGATTAAATACTTCCCGACTTTCGATCGTACAAGCAGCTAAAAAGGCTAAGATAAATGTGCTTAATAAAAGATTGTTTTTCATAAGACACCTCAAATTGATATTTTTTTATATTTTTATAATTTTTAAAACCCATTTCTAAACTGCTAAACACAAGCTATCACAATAAAATGAAAAGATATAACACATTATATAAGATTTTTATACAATATGCAAGCGTTTTCTACTAAAAATATTATATACTGATTCTGTATTAACGGAATTTTTATGATAAAAATTATAGATTGTATGATAATTATCTATATTTTATTAGTACACTATTAGGGTATAAATAAGCAATGAAGGATTATATAATATCAATAATTCGTTAATAGATAAAATACTAGCACTTAATCAAAAATACAAACTATTTGATAAATAAGACAATTATTTTGATTGACATAAAATAACGATCCCAGTATAATGAATATTATATTTAAAGGATAAACTCAATGGTTAAGCTGTCTATTTTATTAAATAAAAAAGAATACTCTTTTCAAAACTGTTACTACCTTATCAGAAGAACCACGTTTAGAATAATTGCCGGTATTTTGCTAGGGATTATTGTGAGTGCTGTTATTATAAGATTTTATGAACCTGAAGTTATTTCCATATCTGCAATATATCTATGGATTTTTCTATGGTGTTTATATATTTTTTTAATCCCCCACCTTATTTCAAAACGATTAAACGGTATCTACGATAATACGGTGTTCCTGCATTCGGAGATGGAGTTTTCATTTACTTCCCAAGCAATTACTTGGGGTACCAGCGTCGGCTCTCATGAATACCCTTTAGATAGTATCCACAATATCACCACCACTGATTGGGCATTAATTATTTTATTTTCACCTTATCAAGTAATCCCTATTCCCTACTCCCAAATCCCTATTAATATTTGGGAACAGTTACTCCCCCTACTTTCTACAACGTTCCCTAAAATTAAGACCAAATATTATCAAAAATACTACAACACTAAGGAACAGCTATGAGTACATTTCTCAATAAAATTAACCTACCTTTATATCTTTTTATTTGGGTTGTATTAACAAGTTTATCATTTTCAACATTTGATCTACCTTTTATTTGGATTTCTTATACTCCTCTTATTTATGCTATTTATAAATTTCCTTTAAAAAAAATTGCAAACTACGGCTTTATATTTTGCTATTTATACTATCTTTGTACCTTATATTGGTTGATTGCTTTCCATGAAATCAGTGCTTTTTTTGTATTTCCGATTTATGCGCTATACGGTACTATTGCCATGGTATTCACCAAATACGTATCCGAACGCTTTCCCAAATTACGGATTATCGTTTTTCCAATCATATGGCTTCTCTTCGAAATTATACGCTCTATCGGTTTTTTTGGATTTCGTTGGAATATTCCGGCCGACGCCTTGTGGAAACAATTAATATTCCTTCAATCTGCCGATATTATTGGCGCATGGGGAGTTAGTTTTATTGTATTATTGGTTAATTCCTGTATCGCCGAAGTTCTTTTCAACTCAAAACAATCCATCCAACAAGGATTCAAAAAAACTTTTATTCCAGTCTATCTGACTCTTTTTCTCTTTCTATGTAATCTTGCTTACGGAATATCCGCATCTCAAATTTGGAAAGATCTTATTGACACCAAACTCCATAGAGAAAAAGTTACCCTCATTCAGCCGAATCGTCCAGGGCATAGTTCTTGGTATCAAGAGGGTGAGACATTATCTCAAAAATACCTTGATATGATGCGTTCTGTTTCCAATCAAAATCCTGATCTAATTCTTCAAACAGAAATCATGCTATCTACCTATTTTTGGGAAAGTATTGATGCCTATGGAATCGATCATCCAAATAACCAATACAACAAACAGTTTATTGAATTAGCAAAAGAGTTAGATACTCCAGTAATGATTACCCATTTTTCTACAGATAGTCAAAGACGTTCTTATAATAGTGCTACCTTAATTACTTATACTAACGAAAGTTATCAAACAAACAGCTACAGTAAAATCCATATTGTACCGTTCGGAGAGTGGATTCCTGGCTCTCAGAACTGGCCTTGGTTGGATAATCTCTTATCCAGTATCGGAGCGGCTTGGGCTTCTCCCGGTAGAACATTTACAATCTTTACCAGTAAAAATGGCTTAAAATTTGCACTATTAATTTGTTTTGAAGATATCTACGCAATTTTAGGAAGACTCTTTGTAAAAAAAGGAGTCCAATATTTTGTCAATGCCACAAACGATGGCTGGGCATACCGATGGAAATTAGGAGCAAAAGCTCCCTTATGGCAACACTTAGCTAATACCACGCACACAGCAGTATCGTTACGAAGATCAATCGCTCGATCTGTCAACACAGGAATCACTGCCGTCGTTGACCCAATGGGACGAATGGATATTGCTCCACTTAAAGAATATGAAGAAGGTATTTACACCACGGAAGTGCCGGCAATGCCTATTACCCATCGAAGTTTATATGTCTTATGGGGTTGGCTGGCACAGTATATTATCTTCTTCATCGGTATCGGATTAATTATCACAACTTTATGGATGGATAAGCATTCCACATTATTAAAACGTATTTTATAAGCGGAGATCCACTATGCCTCAAATCAATTCTTTTTTCCCACAAAACTTAGAATCCAGCGGTTATATTATTTTAGCCACCCTTAGCCTTATTTTTTCTTTGTTATTTTTGATTCAAGCCCTACTATATAGAAAATTACTGGTTTCTATCCAAGAAAACAATAAAAATTTAAGTCATATATCATTCTCTCTTTATATCCAACAGCAAATTACAGAATACCGGCTCTTATTAGCAGATCTTAATTATTCCCAAGGGGCAACCGAAAAAACTAATGCCCGTACTCAACTGTATAACTATCTTAATACCATGTGTTTGGAAATTTGTGAGACACCGAATAAATACCTTGCCTCTCAATTGGCACAAGTATTTTTTTCTAAAATTAAATCCCGCTATCTCAAACTGGTTTCTGTTCCCGATGGTCTAATCTATTTTAAATACGTAAGCAGTATCTTATTAACATCCGATTCTACAACGGAAAATTTACAAAAAATTAGAAAAAATTTTAAAAAAGAAATTAAATTTCAGCAGGAAATCCAGAGAGAAATGATTCAAGCAGAAAATCCCAAAAAAAAGCAAAAGTCTTCTTTTTTTAAGAAAAGAGAGAAAAAATAAAAATATATTTGACAAAAAATCCTATGATACACTGTAGAATAAAATATTGATAGTTTATCGGATTTATTAGTTCTGTTTTTCTTCTTTACAAAGCATTTAAGACTTTATCAATTCAAGTGGAATAACTTAATCGTTAGAGAGGAAACACCACCCTTTTTATATAAATTAAAATTCTTATGATCTATCTTTCTAAAAAATTTATCTCTTATCTATCAATATATTACGATATTACGAAATCACTGTTTTTATTGATAGAAAAAGTGTTTTGATTATATTTTTTTTCATAGCTCCTAAAACGAATACTTCCTATCTTGAGTGATAAGAGCTTTATATGCTTTAATTACTTCTTGTGTTTTAGAAGCCCCTACAGGAAAGATTTTTCCAAAAACCGACCGAACCGGCATAATTTCATATGCAGTCCCCGTTAAGAAAACTTCATCAGCCTTCAAAAGACGATCCATTGTAAAAAGGCTCTCTTCCGTTTCATAACCTAAATCACTAGCTAACTTCAGAATAGTCAAACGAGTTATCCCAGGCAAAATACCTGCTTCTAATGAGGGAGTAAGAAAGCGATTCTTTTCAACAGCAAAGATATTACTGGCAGAGGTTTCTGAAACATAACCATCGATATTAAGCATGATCGCATCATGCCCTCCTTTTGACCTTGCTTCCTTAAGTGCAAGAATATTATTAAGATAATTGACTGTTTTAGCACGCATTGGTAAAGAAACCTCAGGCAACCGACGACGGCTAATTTCTACAAGATCAATTCCTTGTTGATATTTTTCTTCAGGGATTATATCATCATCTAGTAAAATAATTACTCTGTTAATCTTATAATTATCTATTGCAAGATCGATATGAGCTTGAACACTAACAGTAATACGAATATAAGCATTATTATATTTAGCATTGCGAGCTGTTACAAGAATATCTTCAATAAATTGTTCTTTACTAATATCTATTTCTATACCAAGTAACTCTGCAGAATGATACAGCCGATCCATATGTTCATCCAACTTGAATATCACACCATTATAAATACGTATCCCTTCAAAAATAGCATCACCATAGAGAACACCATGATCCATAACAGAAATTTTTGCATGATCAAGAACGTATAGCTCTCCATTTATCATAACAGATTTCATCTAGTTTTCTAGATATTTTTGTTGAAGTTGCTCAATGATACCATCTGCTTTAAGTTTGGCTAATGCTTGATTAAGTTCTTCTTTTAATTTTTTGTTACTGGGCATAATTGCAAAAGCATAGCCTTGTGCTAAGTGATCCACCTCTAAAACTTCTAATTCGGAAAGAAATGGATTAAATTTTCGATAACCTGTTGCAGGAATCTGGCTTGCAACAATACCATCAATTTTTTGATTTTTTAGGTCAAGGATAGCTACTGTATAGTTAGGATAAATAACAAGCTCTGCACCAAGTAAGCCTCTAATAATACCTTCTTGCTTTGTTCCTAATTGAGCAGCAATCTTTTTACCGGTATACTCGCCTGGAGGAAAGCTATTGGATATATTAACAAGAAGAACTTGTTGATCCGTGCTGTAGAGATCAGAAAAATCGACTACTTTTTTACGCTCCTCTGTAGGTGAAGCTCCGATAACAAGATCGACTTTTCCTAATTGAAGGGCAGGAAGAAGACCGTCAAAAGTCATATTAGCAAAGGTCATTTCATAACCGGCCTCTTTGAGAGCAGCACGAACGATATCTGGATTAAATCCGACAATATCTTGACCATCAAGATATTCATATGGAGGATATTCAGCATTGACTCCAACAATAATAGACTTTGTTTTGGTAGTACAACTTACTACTATCAGCACACACACTAAAATAATTTTTTTCATTCTCTCTCCTTAGTATATTTAATAACACACAGACTTTTTCCAGTTTGGGAATATGATTCTAGGACAATGATCTATACTATAAAACAATATTCATAATAAATATCTTAATATATTACACTATAGGATTTATTTTGTCAATCCCTAAGAGCTTCTCTCGTCAATAAAATCACTCAATTTTACAATGATAAATATAATACAAATTTTATTCTGTCTATTTTGAAAAAATTAGAGAGAGTTAGTATTAGCAACTGTGATAAGATAACCTAAGTAGTATCCATAAGCATATACAGACCTGTATCATAGAAAAACTCTATACTCAATATATCTCATACCATAACCGGAATATCTTTTATCGTCTCTTGAACAACGGTAGATCGTTTGTTTTCGGTACACCCTATAATAATTAATAAGAACAATAATACATATTTCATATCACAACCTCAATTATCTGATATAGTTATTTCTGAAAAAGAAAATATCTCAAGTCGTATATCTGATCATGCCCCCTGTTTTGTACCGAAAGATCAGCTGAAGTAGGTAAATGTATAGAAAATATCTATTTAAAAATACTATTGTGTTCTTCTATACTTAATAATTTATAGAAAGGATTGGATCAAATATCTTCCTTGGATAAATCACTACTTGATCCAAGGAAAGATCTTTTTTGTAACAATAAAACTTGCAAAAAAAATAAAAGGATAATATAATAAACCAAATCGTATTAGGTAGTTTTATTTGCTGAGCTGGTTAATCTGATTTTTTGTAATATTAATAGTAATAGACAAGGTAGTAATTAATTTTGAAAAACCAAATTAGCTACATTAAGATGTATAATCTCTAATAAAGAATAATACTACCTGAAATTACAACAATAAGAGATTTTATTCTGACAATAAATTATTAATGATCGTTTCTTTAATAAAGAATCTTACAGAAACATTAAAATAAAATCCATAGCAAGAGTGGTAAGGAAATAACATGGGAATTTTTGAATTGAATCACCCCTTAATTCAACACAAACTCACAATTTTACGTGATAAAGAAAGTGATACAAAAATTTTTAGAGAAAATCTTAATGAAATATCAAAATTAATGACTTATGAAGCAACAAAAAGTTTACAGCTTAAAGAAATTCAAGTTGAAAGCCCTCTAGGTTTTGCTGTTGGTTTCCAGCTCATCGAAAAGGTAGCTATTGTCCCTATTTTAAGAGCCGGTTTAGGAATGGTTGATGGGATTTTATCTCTTATTCCTACTGCAAAAATTGGTCATATTGGTATGTATAGAGATGAAGAAAATCACAAACCTATGGGTTACTATTGTAAGCTACCACAAGATATAGCAGATAGTCAAGTTTTTGTTGTAGATCCTATGCTTGCAACTGGTGAATCAGCTGTGTATGCAATAAGACAATTAAAGCAACAAGGTGTTAAAAATATTACGTTTATGTGTATCATTGCATCTCCTGAAGGGATTTCAAAACTATTACTTGATTATCCTGAAATTGATATATATGTTGCTAAAATAGATTCTGGTCTTAATGATTCGTTATTTATCTATCCTGGATTAGGTGATTGTGGGGATCGTATTTTCGGTACAAAATAACGTATATTTAAGTAGGCAAATGATATCGACTTACAATTAACAAACTAAGAACTATAGGATTCCACTATTATAGAACAAATAATATTCCCACATCTTGTTCATACCTAAATCAAAGGGTTTTGTATAGTCAATTTTATAAGTAATTTGGACTACCATATCCATATTTCATCAATCCTAAAGCACTTCTCTCAGCAAGAAAATTACTCTCATATTATACACCTCTTATAACGGATATATCAATAGGTATCCTCTATAAAATAAAATTACTTAAAATATTTACTTTTTAAGAGAAACGTTTTATAATATGGGCGATAGTTTGAAATAGTTGTTTAAAAGTTATTCGATATTTATTTATTGGGAAGAGACACTCTACATATATATTAAAAAAAAGGAGATTTTTATGTTCAGAGTTACTGTATTGGCTATTTTATTAGCTACCCCATTACTTGTTAGTGCTCAAGAAACTTACGGCAATGCTAATGCTGCGAAAAAAGTTTTAGTAGTACGTTTTGATACCCCCTTTAAAAAAGCTGTTTTTGCCGAAGTCGGTAAACTTCTTTCAGATAACGGCTATTATGTTGAAGTAATTGCCCCTAGTGCTTTCACAGCTCCGGCTATGGGTACCCTTGTGGTTTATGGTGAAGGAAGTACTACTGGTACCCCTTGGGATGATAAGACTCGTGACTATCTTGCTGGACAGACAAAAGGTGTTTTCTTTGCAACGTTTAAAAGATCTGCTAAGCCTTTCAAAGCTCCTGCCGGTGTGGATGCAATTTCCGGTTCTTCCAAAGATAATCAAGCTACTACTGCAAAAAAAATTGCTGACTCCGTCATGAAACAGCTCTAATTCTTTTGGATTAAAAGTCGTTTTTCCCTCCCTTTGGGGAGGGATTTTTTGAGAAAACTACAATTTTTTTCATATAATAAATTCTCTTATGGAAAATGACTTTCTTGATATTGGATCGATTGATTGTAGAGTGATCGTAAAAGGATTAATAATTGCTAAATTTTATAGCTAGAGTTTTCGATTAGATATCAAAATAATAGCTATCGATTAGACATAGGATTCCGATAAGTGTAATGGAGGAACAATGGTATACTACGATATTTTTATTTCTTTTTTGAAAACAGGGTTAACGACTTTTGGTGGGGGACCTGCAGCAATACCGGTTCTTCGGGAAGAGAGTGTGAATCATTATGGTTGGCTTTCGGAAACGGAATTTATCGATGTATTAGCCTTTGGAAATAGTCTTCCTGGTCCTATTGCTACCAAATTAGCGGCATTTATCGGATATAAAGCCGGAGGTCTTTGGGGGAGTACGATTGCCTTAATTGCGACGGTACTACCGACAGCCATATTAATGATCTTGATGTATTCCGTTTATTATCGTTATCGAGACACGGCTTGGATGAAAGGGATGTTATTATTTGTTAAGCCAGTAGTTTTTATTTTAATTTTAGATATTTGTGTAAATATGCGAGGAATTTTTAATAGTTATCAAGCCTTAATCATTGCTATTTTAGCTGCACTGGGTCTTTATCTTTTGAAACTTCATCCGGCAACGCTTATTGTTTCTTCTCTTATACTGGGGATTTTTCTTGGTAAATAATACGGATTAGACTTTCCATGTATGGGGAGAAGAGTTCCACTGGCGTGCGATGATACAATCTTCTTCCGATAAAAAGCCGGTTTCTTGTGCTGTTTGAATAAGAGTCGAAAAATTACTTAAGGCAATCAAAGGCAAGTGTTCAAAAATTAAGGCACTTTCAGAAAATTCATAAGAAAAAATAGCAATAATTGCCTTTACATCGGCATTTTCTTGGATTAGGTTATCCCAAACCTTTTTAGAACTTCCTCCGGTAGAAATCAAATCTTCAATAATTACTGTTTTTTTCCCGTCGACTTCTGCCCCTTCTACTGTTTTACCGACTCCATGGGATTTAGCCTCTGCTCTAACATAAGCCATTGGCTTTTGAAGACGGTCGGCAATCATCGCCGCCCATGGTATGCCTGCTGTGGATGTTCCAGCGATGACATCCGCTTCTTGAATATAGGATTGTTCGGTAAACGCTTGGACAACGGTATTTCGAGCTTCGGAAAATCCCAGTAAAAAACGATTATCACAGTAAATAGGGCTTTTAATACCGGAGGCAAAGACAAAATGCTCTTTTACATTTAATCGGACAGCTTTTGTTTGGAGAAGAATCTCCGCTATTTTTTTATCGGTCATAAGATAACTCCTTAATATAGGAAGATTTTTCAAATAATTGTTGTTCGGTGTTGTAGACTTGTTGTCCACCGATATAGGTACTATGGATTGTTGATAAGCTTTGGTATCCGATATAAGGACTCCACCCACACTTAGAAATAATATCCTTTTTATTAATGGTATACGATTGATCTTGATCGATTAATACAAAATCGGCATCATGACCGAGTGCGATCAATCCTTTTTTTTGTATGCGAAAAATTTGCTGAGGATTTCGAGAATATAGGGATTCGACTTTATGATAAGACCAATTCATTTTTTTTGCTAAGGTAAGGAGAATTTCTAGAGAAAACTCAATACTGGGAATTCCATAAGTTTGTTTTGTCGTTTTTTCTGAGATTAAGTGGGGAGCGTGATCGGTACCCCATGTATCTATTAATCCACTGTCTAAAGCTTCAAGAAGAGATTCTTGATCTCTAGGACTTCTCAGTCGTGGCTTCATGATTAAAAGTTCTGTTTCTTGGGAGGAATTAAATAAGACATGATGGGGGCATACTTCAGCAAAAACCTTGAGATGTTGTTGTTTTGCCTGCTTAATGAGTTGTAATTCTTCATGCTGAGATATATGGCAGAGATAGAGTGTATTGTGGTATTTTTTTGCAAAATAAATTGCTTTATCAATTGCATCTCCTTCTGCATGAACTGCTATATAATGGGAATTTTGAAAGAGAGTATTCAAAACGGATTCATCGGTAACAAGCATATTTCCCGTACTCTCATTCAGGAAAATCTTAAGAGAGGCATATTGAGAAGGGGCGGGGAGATTGTGAGAATTATCTTGTGAATCTCCTCCAAAGTGAAATCCATAATGGCAATAAGCACCTTGACGATAAATGTCTTTTTTGTGGAACAGAGCTTCAGGAGTGGTACAAAGAGGGTTGGTATTGGGCATATCGATAATAGCAGTAACACCGCCTCGTAAAGCAGCTTTTGTCCCACTAGTAGCATCTTCTTTTTGAGGAAACCCAGGATCACGAAAATGGACATGAACATCGATCATACCGCTAAGAAGTAAGCGTCCTTGACAGTCAATAATCTGTGCTATTGGGCTGTTTAGATGTCGATCGATAGCGATAATGAGTCCGTTTTGAACAAGAATATCTCGGACGGTGTGATCTGACAGAAGAGCGTTTTTAAAAAGAATCATTATGCTCTCGCTATTTCGTCTAACATACGGAGTGCGGCGTCTTTTGGGGAAGGATCGGCAGTAATAGGGCGACCGACTACTAAATAATCTGCTCCGTTTCGGATTGCTTCATAGGGGTCTAAGGTTCGTTTTTGATCTCCTTTTTGATCGGAACGAAAGCGAATCCCTGGGCATACGGTAACAAACTGATCTCCACACCGAGATTTAA
>JBOFNI010000011.1:0-14342 GCA_051658845.1 Brevinema sp.
CATGCCTTTCCCAAAACCCACTTCAACAAGCAAGTCATCTATTATAACACATCTTCAACACTCTGTCAATACCTTTATAAAAAAAAATATTTATCTATGCTTAAGAATGTTTCTTATTATACGTTAATTATATATGTTTACAAAATTATCAATCAACAAGTTACTTATTTAATAACAAGTTTACCTTTTTTAACAAATTTTCGTATTACCGCATCAAATCCAAAACGATCAATTGTTTTTAGCACTTTAGCACAAACTTTTAAGGTGATTTTTTCACCGTTCTCTGAAACAAAAGTTTTTTTCTGTAAATTTGGCGCCCATTTTGTACGAGTTTTTCGATGAGAGTGGGAAATATTATTCCCAAACATTGGTTTTTTACCGGATAATTCACATTTTCTTGACATATTTTCCTCGTTTATCTAAGACAGTTAATTATTATACAATAAAAAAATAAAACAATCAAGAGTTTTTAAAAAAATATCTTAAATAATTTTTGATAGTGAAAATATATAACTAATGATTTAATACAATAATTCATATAAATATATAATACCGTATTTTACAGATTGTATCAATTTTTATATTATTAAAAATTCTACAATAACTTATTATATCGTAAATCTAACAAATAATCTGAGAAACTCTTGATCATTTTCTTATGATTTAAGCATTTTTGCCTATTCCTCTAACAATAGAGAATATATCGTCATTATAAATTATTTCTAAAGAAATTAACGAGAAAAAATATTTGTTTTGATAAAAAGAATTTTTCATAATTCATAATAAAGATGTGAAAAAAAACGACGCTATGATTATTATGTTATTTTCAAAGTACTATTCTAGAATCCATATTATTATATTAGCAATTACTTCATAATAATGGGAATAAATCTTTCTTTGTAGACTTATTCCCATTATTATTTCATAGACTTTCCCTAAAAACGTTCTAATCGATCTGCCAATTTGGTTTTGGTCGTCCAAGCTCTAGTTAATCCCAACATAAATCCTTCATAATACAAAGATCGGGTATTTCTTTTTTCTATTTTTTGTGCTTTACGGATACTTTTTTTAGTAGCTTTATCAAGCGGAGAACTTTTGCTCATTGCAATCCCTACTGCAATTAATTTAGGATCTACGTTATTGGATTGTGCTCTTATTGTTTGATCTGTAACAACAATCTCTGGAAAATCTGCACTACAATCAAATGTTTTTGGAATGAATGATGTCAACATTCTATATTTTTCTTTTTCTTCTAAGGCAATACGATCAAATTCTGCTTGGATGAAGATAAGCTCTTCTTTTCTTTTTTCACTGTTTTTTTGTTCTTGAAATTTTTCCTCAAACTTAAGCAAACGTTTTTCTACAACCTCTATCTTGTTGGTGATTTTTTGGGGATTGGTAGTGTATTTATCATTGATAAGATTAATATTTCGTTCTTTTAAAATAGGGAGATTCTTTTCTAACTGAGTATACCCTTCTACCTCACGTTCTAGCTGTAATTTCTTGACACTGATTGCCATATATTCCCGATATATTTTTTTCCAATCATCGTATACCCGTTTTATATTCTTGTATAACAATATTTGTTCCGGATCTTGAGATAAAGATATTTCTAATAATGAATCTCTAAAATCAGTCCAAAATAGCCGCTCTTTGAGTTCTAGTTTTTTCTGTTTGACCAAAAATTTCGTATCCTTACGAAAGTTTTTTTTATCTTCTTTAAGATTGTAAGGGATTACAGCGTATTTTTTTTGTTCTCTTCTATAATCAATAGGGTCGAGTTCTAATTCATAATCTGCTATTTCATTGGTATAATAAAGTTTATTGGTATGAGTAAAAGGATTGATTTTTAAGCTTTCTATTCCATAAGTCAATAAAGAAATTATTTTTTCCCCTTCGTTGGAAGGATAATATTTCTGCTTAAAAGCAACCTGCGCTTCAGCTATTTCATTTAAACGGACTAATAATGGCATTTGTACCAAAGGTTTTTCTAACACTAAAAGTGTCGATTCCCTATGCTGTAAAATACGATTTGCTAAGATAATTTTTTTATCATCTTTGACAGGTGTTACCTTAACTGTCTTACGACCTTCGGCATTAAAAAGTACTGTATTAAGATTTTCATTGTTTTCTCTTAAAAAAGTAATAGCTTCCAAAATATATTTTTGTTCGGCATTAAGAGAGGGTAATTGATTAGGAGGCAAAGAAATCTGTGGCATTGTTTGTTCCTTTGATCGGTCTGTACTATTAGCGATTTGGAACGAAGGCCACGCATAAAAACGACGAGAAGTGCCACTTTGCCAAATTTTACTATAAATTTTTTGTTCTACCGTAAAATATTTCCCATCAAATAAAAAATTCATCGGTACTCCTGCACCACCAAGTAATTTACCACGACGATCAAAGGCATAAACTAATATTTCCAATTCTTGCTGATTGACTTGAAAAATATCCCACCCTTCTTCTAACCAATTAGGAACAATATTAATCATTGCTACTAAAAAAATATCCGTATCGGGAAGTTTAGTCGCTATTTCTATCATTTGTCCGTCAATCGTACTAAGATTAATCTCTCGATCCCCTCCCTCAACAGGGCGTCCGAAATAAGGGAGATCTCCAGCAGATACACCATAAATATGATACCGTCTTGTATAGGAAATAACTGTTTTAAAATCAGTAAAACGCAGTGTTTTTTCTTGATAATTGGAAATCACATTTAAATAAGGTGTATAAATATCTGTATTTAAGACACTACGAACAATGGAAGGGTCATTAAAGAGAAGATTAGGATTGTAAGATTGAAGATTATCCAGTAAGGCAGAGATAGGAAAATTTTTTGCTTGATTAATCAGCGTATTAAAATATTCCGGATTCTCCAACCATGAGTTAATATTCACTCCAACCAAAGAAACTCGGTATTGCTCTTGAGGCATTTGGTAACGATCACGCCACTCAGCAACCTCGGAAAACACTTTATTTGTCGTATGATAAGTACGAAATGTCTCCATATTTTTTCTATAAAGCGAAGTATTATTCGCTACCATATTGTCTTGTGTATAAGAATAGGAAAAAAATAATATTAATACACCAAGAATGATATTATGCATAAGAAACTCCTGATCATTATAATTTTTGAAAATAAATAATTATAATGGATCATCTTTTATAATAATGATAATAAATACATATTGTTTTTTATACATAATCCCTATGAATTATATTTTAATAAATATTCATCAGAAAATCAAGAGTTCCTATTTAAAATATATCATTTTTTTGTATAATTACCCTCAAGATTTGTTTTTATAAGCAAAATAACGCTCTAAAAATTCCTTTTTAAAAGAAGCAAAACGATTTTCTAAAATAGCTTGCCGTGCGTTTTTTGTCAATTCTATTAAAAAATAGAGATTGTGAATCGAAGCTAAACGTGCACCTAAGGTCTCTTGCGCTCTCAATAGATGTCTGATATAAGCTCTATCATAATTCCGACAAGCATAGCAAGTACATTCCTTATCTATCGGATTTTTATCATATTCAAAAGCTTTTGTTTTGATGTTCAAACGCCCATCACGAGAGAAGACCCCTCCATGACGTGCAAATCGTGTTGGAAATACACAGTCAAAAAGATCAACACCACGCTCAATCCCTTCCAATAAATCTTCCGGTACTCCTACACCCATTAAATAACGAGGCTT
Source organism: Brevinema sp. (assembly GCA_051658845.1). GTDB lineage: Bacteria > Spirochaetota > Brevinematia > Brevinematales > Brevinemataceae > Brevinema_A. The sequence continues at coordinate 3,696 of JBOFNI010000011.1, forward strand.
ATCTGTAGGCATTTCCTCATTTAATACGTCCAACATCCCATACATTTCTTCTTTACTCTCTCCAACAGATAGTCCTCCGATTGAGTATCCAGGAAAATCCAATTCTGCCAATTCTCGAGCACTCCGTTTTCGTAGCTCAGCAAACACCCCACCTTGAACAATACCAAAAGCATATTGGTCTTGTATGTTTCTTTTCAAAAATTCTATCTTGGCACGCTCCGCCCAAGCACTGGTTCGTTTTAAGGCTCTAAGCGTCTGATCATAGTCTGCCGTACCCGGTACACATTCATCAAGTACCATCATAATATCGGACCCTATCGCTTGTTGCACATCCACCATAATTTCAGGACTGATAAAATGTTTTTTTCCATCTAAATGACTTTGAAACACTACTCCTTCATCGTTAATCTTACGCATCCCTGATAAGGAAAATATTTGAAATCCACCCGAATCCGTTAAAATATTACGATTCCATTTAGCAAACTTATGAAGCCTTCCATACATTTTAAAAAAGTCTACCGTTGGTCTTAAGAGAAGATGATAAGAGTTTGATAAAATAATTGTAGCACCCATCTCTTCTAATTCTTCTCGGCTTAGTGTTTTCACCGATCCTTGTGTACCAACCGGCATAAATATCGGTGTTTCTACAATTCCATGAGGTAACTCTAAGGTACAAGCTCGTGCAGAGCCATTTTTATGATTGATCGTAAAAGGAAATTTTTTCATTAATACACCTTTAATTTATTGATATTCTGCTGGAACAAATCGTCGTTGGAATTCTGGGAAGATATCTGCTGCATTAGAGCCTTTCATTGTAAAGGCAATACCGATATATGGCTCCCAGAAAGCCACTTGTTTAATATCATCGACTCGTCTTCCAAGATTAAAAATAATTCGCATATCCCAAGTATCCAAATCATGAATCAATTCAAAATTTAAGGCCTGTAATTTAAAACTCGAATTCTGTAATGATTGCGTATCCCAAATTTTCAATCCGTTCCAAAGATCTTGAAAGAAATTTTTAGGAACTTCTCCCGGAGCAAGAATCGCTTCTCCATTATAAACTCCTCCGTAATAAAGATAAATTTTTTCATTTAACATCTGCGAAGAAAATCTAAAGGTCAAATATTTAGTAAATTTTAAGCCGATCACAAAATCAAAACGAAGATAAGAATTCCTAATATTAATAAAATCCTGATAATATTGTAAGACAAACCCAAATTCCGATATCTCATAAATAAAAGGGTACAGTGCTGGAATTTGATAATTTCTCAAACGGACATCCCAAAGGAATTCCAAATTAAAACTTTTATCTTTTCTCAAAACAGTAGGAATAATTTCGTTATTATTATTGGTAACAATCACCGCTCTAGATTTTTCAAAGAGATTATAGCGATAAATTAATTTAGGAAGGTAGTGGTACTTACTATCTGGAGTGAATTCAAGTAGTAATTTAGGATACCCACCAATAAAACGGTTTGTAAAACTAGCCCCCGCTAAAGGTCGGAAATTATCTTCCATATTATTGGTTTTGGTATTTAAAATATCTACCGTTGCCTCTGTACCAATGTTAAACCAAAAGACACGAGCTTTTGCACCTAAGGTAAGGCGATCATAAATCTTATTATCAAAATAAATATTATTTTCATCTTGATCAATAATCTGTTGTTGTTGTTCTGTAGGGATTCGATGTCTTAGATTCCAGTTTATATCAAATATCAAGCCCAAAATAGGCTGACGTTGCCATTGTAACCACTCCCATAAGAACTTATTATTCCAAGTGATAAAGCTTTCACGTAAAAAATCATTCTGCATTCGTAATAGATAGTATAGTGGATAAGAATAATTCACAGAGGTTTCAAAAGCTATCTTTGTGCGATACCATTCATCATTAAACCAAATTTTATCAGGTTTGACAGAAGTTCCTAGAGTATAATCCATACGAAAACCCGAATCCCGCTGACTATTAGTAAAATTTGCCCCAAAAGAAGACCACATCTCTTTGTACTGCATTTTTAACTTATTATCAATGATCCACAGATTGTCAAACAATGCAGTTCTAAAATCCAGAGATCCGTTTTCTTCATGTCGATTAACATCGGCAATAACTACCCAATTTGTATTTAGTAGATTAATATCCTGTACTGTAGAACTATCATTTGTCCCAAATGTTTTTTGCGCACTATATTTAACATCTGCACTAGCCGTTAAAGAAAGATCTACCCAAGTATATTTATTAGTAATTATGGTATCGATTGTGACGGTAGTCCAATTAGTAATAATATTTGTTTGATAGTTTCCATTTCCAAGAATTACTACCTCTCGTCTAATTGATCGATTCGATATTTGAGAAACTTGTTGTTCATATTCCGGAAGTTTTGCAAGGCTCATCGTATTGGATCTTCCATCAGAACGAACCACGGTAATTTTATTCATCGTCTCATAAGAATAATCAGCAAGAGTCAGTGATCCAAAATTATAAGCAATACTAGGTAAAGTAAGAGATCGTAATTGATAATCATAATAATTATTTAAAAACTGATTGGCATTATTTTTTTGATTTGGGCGTGTGATTTGGAGAAGTTCCCAAGAGCCGGACATACTAAATCTTCCTGCCCGTAAATTAAAACTACGTCTTATGGTATTTAATGAAGGATTGGCATCTCCTTGGTATCCATACCAAGAATTTAATTGAGGATTGAGTAATTCAGCAAAATTAATTGATTCCGCATTATCAAAACGGGTTCGAGCACTGTATTTAGGAAGAAAAAAAGGATCATTTAAATCTTCAATATCAAAATCTAAGGAAATCCCATTCGTTGCAACTGCCATACTAAGCTTATAATACCAAGCAAACTGGTTAATCTGTTGAAAATCATTTGCCGCATTCAGCTGAGGTTGCACCCATTGAGAAAATAAATCACCATTTTTAACGATTCTCGTATCATTAGCAAATCGTGTCTGTAATTCCAAACGCTGGAGCATTCCTATTTGTGGTGCCTTATAATCCACCTGAAAATACTGTCCTTGAAGCTCATAAAAATCAAAACCAAAATCGAATTGTCCAATTCGAGAATTTACGGTAAGATTGTTAATAAAATAATATCCAATCCGTTTTTCACTACCAAAACTTGTTCTTAATGCACCAGCTCCTTCTAATTGTAAAAATACCGGTAACCAAAAAAAGCTAGCTTGCCCTGTCATATATTCCAATCCGGCAGCAACAGCAACTTTCCCTTGAATATACCACAATTTACTAACTTTAAGAGCAAAGTGATCAAAACGAACATCTGAAGTTGATAGTTGAACATTATCCAATACAAAACGATCCGAGCTTAGAATCGTAGCTTTTTCTGCACGATAATACCAAGGCTTATCATCGTATCCCCCTGTTGGTGATCCTCCCAAAATAGAACGAACATTATACATAACGCCCCGTTCCATATCCGGTTGATAATTTAAACTATCAACAAGATATTTTGTGCCAGCTAAAGTAAATTCTACATTTCCATAAGCACCGACATTCACTACTAGGGAGTCTTTCATCGTGATAATCATCTTTTCTGCTCGGAGATATGATCCATCAAAACGAATGCGTACATTCCCCAACATGACCGCTTCTGTAGTATCAGCATCTGTAAATTCTTGAATCTTAATATCATCAGCATTATCTAATACAATAAACACCCGATCATCTTTTGTTGCAATTATTGAACGATCTGTTGCTTCAAAAGGAGGTCTTGTACGTAGTAATTCCGGTGGAAGATCCCTATTATCAATCAATTGGGTATGGACAAAAGTCAATCTTAAAATTATTAGACAACATATGAGAGAAAGTTTTTTAATCAATAAAACTAAACCTTACTATAAAATACAAATAAATTATAGCTTAATTTAGTAAAAGGAGCAAAAAAATGCTGGCTTTATTATTTTGATTTTTTTAGCAACAAAGCGTATACTATAAAGTATGTTTATTGAATAAACAAAACAGCAACGGATACCCTAATGAAATACATATTGTTTTTACTATTTCTTATACTCCACACTGGTTGGAGCTATAGCCAGAACACGGTTATTACTGCTACATATTACGAATCCGGTATTAACAGTCCGTGGATGGCTGGTTTGGACTATGATTACGGATTCGGAAAACTATTTTCTTTTAATATGCAATTAGCTGGAGGAATAAGCTCCCAAGTGAATAGAGCATCTACTTTTGGAGATGTTTTTATGGGGGAAATCCAAATTGGATCCAGACTTTATATGAACAAGATCGACACTTGGGAAGGAATGTTTCTCTCTGTTGTCGCCCGTATCGGTATTTATAATATTCCGATACGATCCCGAGATGATCCTTTTACCTCAGCCAGTAAATTGATTATTAATCGTGGACATATGTTCCAATATGGAATGGGGATTTATCTTGGTTACAAATGGAAACGAAATTTAGTTACCAATATGGATGGATTTCCTTTTACCCTAGTTATTGAACCTTATTTAGGGTGGGCTTTAGATTTTTTTACCCCATTAAGTGTTCCTAAAGGATTCCAGCAATCAGGACTGAATATTAACCGTTTCTCTGTGGGCTTAACATTTAAGATTGGATTTTATACTTATAAAAAAAGTAAAGCAACACTGGATCGGGAAAGACAAGAAGAATTAAAAAATCCAAATAGCACTAATAATACCGTAGCAATATCCGATAATAAAAAATAAAAAAAAAAGAGAATCCCTATGAAAAGCAACATACTAGTGTTACTTCCCAATCAAGTAGAAGATATCGAGTTTATTACTCCTGTAGATTTATGGAGAAGAGCTGGTTATCAGGTTACAGTCGCATCAATTACCAACACTTTAGAAACAGTAAGCCAACAAAACATAAAAATTTATGCTGATGTCTGTTTACAAGATATCAACAATGTAGAGTTTGATTATTTATTTTTACCTGGGGGAGCCGGTCATAAGCTTTTAGCAGAATCTCCCCTCGTAACCGACACAATCCAATATTTTTTTGAACAACAAAAGCCAATTATTGCTATTTGTGCCGCCCCTACGATCTTAATTCCTTGGTTAAATAATAAACAAGCAACATGCTACCCCGCAATGAGCCAACAAATCCCTAATTTTGTTGATCAAGATGTTGTTATTGATCTCCCTTTTATTACCAGTAAAGGTGTTGGTACTGCAGCAACATTAGCTTTTTATATCATTTCGTTAATTAGTGGCTCTAATACCGCAACAGAATTACAAAAAGCAACCCTATTCCTATAAGAGGTGTTAATGTTTAGATATTCGTTATTATTGTTATTTTTTCTACCTGTTTTGACACTTGCTCTCAGTACAGCACCAGAGCCAGAGTCTTTTTTAATATTTAATTCTTCTTTTAACGACTACCCTAATCAGGTTGTTTACTATGAATCAATCCCTATTATTTCTCAAGATACCAATGGTGAACTCTTAAATATGATTCCTGTTATTTCTCAGCATTCTATAACAGGAGAAGTCCGATTACAAATTTTATTTTCTTTTTTCCCTTATATTGATACAAACACCAATTTAATGGCTGATAATACACCTCTAACCCCTTATACTATTAATATCACATCCAATAGGAGAAATATTTCCTTGCCTGCCCTTCATGTCCAACAATCTGTCCAAACAACCACAAATATTATAAAAAAAGCAGATCCCCTCATTACAAGACACCCTATTGTTACCGGTTCGCTCTATTTATTTCCTGAGGATATTACCAATTTAATGCTTATTATCCGTGATGTCCGAATCTCGCCAAACGATTACCATATTATTCAAACACTACAAGCACCAACCACAAATAATCGCCAAATCCAATATAATCCTAGTACCTACTCTTTGAAAGAGTTACAAACACTTTATCAAAATAATATTAATAATACCAATCTTGCAGATTCCGCTGTTGAATCTAAAATATTCACAGGGATTCCTAGCTCTACTCTACCTTCTCCAATAATACCTCGTCCCGACAATCTTGCCATTGTCCTTGATAGTCCTCAAGGTTCGAATACTCTAGTCTTACCAGCACAATATACCTTTGTATTGAATAGTATCATTCAATTTTACTTTCGATTGTTATAAGATAATAAAACTATTTTGGTACACCATGCTTTGGAACAGTATATCGGTAATCAAGTGCATCTCCCATCCAAAAATTCTGCTCTATATTATCAATATTCGGAGGAGTTAAGACCGTATCTTCTACAATCACATTATAATTTGTTGTTCTAGGCATATTAATAATTTCATATAAACCTTCATAATATTTTGCTCTATCTTCCTGCTCTAATATATATACTAGATAAGGAAATGCTATATAAGAAGCGAAGAGAATAATAGGAAAAGAAACAAAAAATACTGTAAAAAAAAGCTTGATTTCTTTTCGAGCAAAAAAAAGTTTTATTTGTAATAAAAGAAGTTTCATAGAGAACCTCATAAAAATTATTGTGATTTCTGGACAAAAATAAGATTTCATCCTATAATATTAAAAGTATATAATATTAATTTATTATATCGACACATCATTATTTTTACTGTACTTTTGCGAGATTATTTTGATGAATGGAGGATCTATGGTCGTACAAGTAACCAATCTCAGCAAAAAAATTCTAGATGGAGCATTCCAAAGAAACTTACTGGAAAATATCAATCTCAATATTAAAAAAAATGAGATTGTAGCTCTTGTCGGTACTTCCGGTGCTGGTAAAAGTGCTCTCCTTAGAATTTTATCCTGTCTTGAAGTCGCCTATGAAGGCGAATATCTATTTAACGGTACTACCCAAATTATTAATCTTCCAGAATCCGGTTTAGCAAATATCCGTCGTCAATATATGGGATTTATCGGTTTTGAACCGGAATTTATTGACCAAATGAGTGTTAAAGAATGCTTGGAAATGCCCTTAATTGCTCTTGGGGTTTCTTATAAAGAAAGGAAAAACCGAATGATCGATATTTTAGAGCTTGTTGGCTTATTATCAAAACTCAACAGTTCTATTCATTCTCTACAACATTACGAGCGTATGTATATTTCTGCAGCTCGTGCCTTTATTAAAAAACCACTTTTAGTCGTTGCAGACGATCCCTGTAAACAACTACACTCCTCGGAAGCTCTTGCTCTTCTTGAGCTCATGACTAAATTATCCCAAGAGTACAATAGTGCCCTTGTTTATTCCACTTATGATCCCAATCATTTAAAAAAAGCCGATAAAATTGTATATATGAAAGATGGAAAAATTATAAAAATCGCATAAATTATTATGAAACAAAAAACTATTAAAATCCCAAAAAAAATCCTTCGTCTTTCTTTATCTTCAAATATGATCATTTTATTTGCCGGTACGATGATAACAACATTACTATTTATCTGTTTATCGATTTTATCTGGGGTTCAGCATAATGTCAAACAAAATATTACTAAAAATTACAATGCTCATCTTGCCGTTCATGCTCCCCAATATACTCCTTCGATAAAAAACCAACAAGCTTCTTGGTGGTCTGAAAACTTCTCTTCTTTAGAAAATACTATCGATCAAGAATATATAAGAGCCATAACAAAACGATCTAGTCTACAGGCATTATCTTTACATCAACCAATCCAACTGACCATTTTAGAACATAGAGACAGTAGCGTTTTTGACAATTTTATGTCCTCATCAACAGGAAATACGATTATTCCTTTAGATCGTGTATTTATCGGTAGACAACTCGCCAAAAAGTTAGCACTGAATGAAGGACAAGCATTTCCAATCTATATTCCCAGTTTGAATCGTTATTATACCAATCTTACTGTTGGTTATATTTTTGATGCTCCTGATCGTTTTACTGATCAATACCAAGTTTATATTAATGAGAACTCCTTAGGTCTTGGAACCACCTTCCAAAAATACCATATTCGTTTTTCTGCAACACCTTTTATTGATATCACAAAAGACAATATTGCTCTCATTATTGGTGGAAAAAAAGAACTATACGCAGATGATGTACTCTCTTATGTATACCAACAACTTGATCAAATTCATCATAATATCCAATACTGGATTTATTTTTTTTATGCGTTCTTAGGAATATTCTTCTTATTAATCCAATATCTATCTTATTATATTATTCAAGAAGATGTGCAACAATATCTTTATAAAACAGGCATAATTTCCCAATTTAATATTCACCTTCGCTTTATATTTATCATCTTTAAAAAACTCCTATGGCTTAGTATCTTTGCCTTAGGAATCACCATAGGGTTTTTATTTCTCCCTATAGAGTGGTCTTCATCAGCTTTTGTATCCGAAATTCTTCTCTATCCATCACTAAATCTCCCCATTATGTATTATTTTACCCCTCTATTTCCTTGGGATCTACTCCAAATTGTTCCTTTAAGTATCTTACTCGGTACTCTTAGTGCTTATTTATTAATACTTATTTTTTCGTTAATTCCAAATTTTTCTAACCCTAAAAATAACGTAGGATATAAAATTTTAGCTATGATTGCTGTTGCTTTTTTTGGATTTTTTACCGCCCACCAATATATTAATATTTCTTTTGCTAAAGAAGGAAGAGATAATTACTGGGCTCAGTATTTTTTCGGTAAACATATGCTTGCAGACAAAGACTACACCACATATAATTCTTTTCAAATTACTCCAAAAACGATTTCCGTTTCCTCTGATAGCTTGAAGATTTTAGACGAAAATCGCCTCAACTATATGACCAGCTTAGAAAGCTACGGTATTGCTTCTATAATTACCAACACACCCTCCGAAGAAATCCCCCCTCTATTTCTAACAAAAGATGTTTCTATCAAATCTCTTCAAGGAAATCTAATCCAATTCTCTAATATCTTACAAACCCTAAAATCTAATCAAGTAGTAATTGGTAAAGATATTGCCGATTATTTTATAAGTAATAAAATTTTAACTCTTTCGATAGGATCTGATACTGAAACGACTCTGCTGGTTTCTCATATTATTGATCTCCCTGTAGGAGATTTCAACAGTACCATCTTTCTCAATCACACCAATCTTACCGGACTTTTAAAAATTAGTCCCACAGAAATAAGTAAATTACAACTAATAGGTCAAAAACGATTCCTTACCCCATTAACTAACAAACAGAGCCACCTCACCTCCCTAAAAGAAAATACGTACCACTGGAATCAGCTCTCTAATCTTACAATAGGTAGTTTTTGGATCCGAAGTTTATTTCAAGGGTTGCTCTGTGCATTATTTGTATTATCTATTATGTTATATTTAGCAATTCAAGATAAAAATAAACTCCTCTGGTACTATATTTGGGGAATCCCTTATAACGCTCTTTCTTATTATGGAATAGGAATTAGTTTTATAATTGGTATCTTTTTATCGTGGTTAAATCGACTTATCGTTTTTCTTTGGATTCAAGTACTTCCAGATTTTTTATATATTCCTCTGCTAAGTCCTAGAACCCTTTCTTTCTTACCAAGTTGGACAGCCGTTCCTTTACTGTTACTGGGATTATTAGTACCTTTTACCATCCTATACTGGATTTTTAACATTCTTCTTAGAAATACACAAAAAAAAATGGTTCAATACCACTATAGAAATCAATTATCCTAAAATAGGGAGTATTCTATGTTATTTGTAAAAATTTCCCAAGCACCTCTGATCATTGGTATTATTTGTCTACTATTTTTGCTTATTGCCCTTGCGATATACCGGCAAAAAAAAATTCGCTCTTTATTATTATCCAACATTCAGCAAAAAGCCTTATTAGCGAAGAGTCTCCCGGGAGTTAAAACAACAAAATTGATCTGTATGATCATCATCAGTATCATGTTAGGAATTTCTTTGCTAGATCCTCGAGGAAGTTCTCTTTCTTCTGACTTAGAGTTAGAAGGAATCGATTTAGTCATTATTTATGATATTTCTCGGAGTATGGATGTACAAGATATGGGAGAAAGCCGATTGGATTTTGCCAAAAAACTGGGAGTACAGCTTAGTTTAGTCGGCAATCGTGTTGGATTGGTTATATACGCAGCAGAAGCCGTAAGATTATTGCCATTAACAACGGATATTGACAGTATTAACTTATTCATTAACGAACTGTCTACTGATATGCTCGGTTCTCAGAGTACAGATATCGGCAAAGCCTTAACCGAAGCAATAAAAAACTTCCAAGAAGACACACTCACCCATAAAAGTATTGTATTATTCACAGACGGTGAGAATCTTGACGGATCTGTTGATAATGCTTTAGATCAAATCAAACAACGAGGTATTTCCTTGTTTATTGTAGGCGTCGGTACCGAAGAAGGAGGGGCTGTTCCCATCATTGATAAGAGAAGTAGACAAACTAATATTTTAAGAAATCTATTAGGCCAAGACATTATTTCCAAACTGGACTCTTCTTTTTTACAAAATCTTGCCGAAAAATCAAGTGGTACATACTTATACGGATCACGTGCAGCAATTAATGAGTTGAGTACCTTGATTGATAATATTGCCAAAAGCCCTTTTGGTACAAATACCCAAAGTTTTTTAGAACCTAAATTTCGTATTTTTATCCTCTTGGCTTTATTAGCGTTAATCTTATATTTATTTATCCCTAATACAAAAAAAAGTGCTTTATTAATCCTACTCGTTT
>JBOFNI010000012.1:0-1435 GCA_051658845.1 Brevinema sp.
CAGGGGCGGCTCTTAGGAGGGTGGCGGATCGATGGGGACAGCATGATCCCGTCTACCAGTCCTTCCCCACCTTCCTAGCCAAGCTACGGGAGATGTTCGCCCCCGAACCGGTCCAGTTTCGCCCCGTCACTCCCGAACCGGTCCAGTTTCGCCCTATCACTCCTGAACCAGTCCAGTTTCGCCACGTCACTCCCGAACCGGTCCAGTTTCGCCCCGTCTCTCCCGAACCTGTCCCGCTTCCTTCCGTCTCTCCCGAACCTGTCCCGCTTCCTTCTGTCTCTCCCGAACCTGTCCCGCTTTCCGCGGCCTATTCCGAACCGTTCCTGTTTTCCTCGGTCACCCCCGAACCATTTCAGTGCCCCGGTCATCAAGGCTGCCCAGGACACCGTAGTCGTCGTCGTAGTCGCCGCAGAGCCACCGAACCGGCCCCGGTCTCCCAGGTAGCTCCCGAACCGGCCCCGGTCTCCCAAGTAGCGCCCGCACCGGCCCCGGCTTCCCAGGTAGCGCCCGCACCGGCCCATTTTCCCGCGGTCGCCCCAGCAGCTCTCGCGCCACGGCGCCGGCCCAGCAGGTCCCCGAGCCTGACCAGCTCCCCGAGCCTGACCAGCTCCCCGAGCCTGACCAGCTCGCGGTCCCCGAGCCTGACCAGCTTGCCGAGCCTGACCAGCTCGCGGTCCCCGAGCCTGACCAGCTCCCCGAGCCTGGAGGCTCTCAGTTCCCTGAGCCTGGAGGCTCTCAGTTCCCCGAGTCTGGAGGCTCTCAGTTCCCGTCTTCAGAGTCGGCCCCTGAGCCGTTCCCGTCTTCTAAGTCGGCCCCTTAGCCATTCCCGTCTTCTAAGTCGGCCCCTGAGCCGTTCCCGTCTTCTGCCCGTCAGATATCCAGCGAGCGAGCACGCTCATCAAAAGAAGCGAAAAGCGCTTACCTCTGAAAGCGTCATCGGAGCGAGAAAAGCACGTTCAGCGGTCTTCTTCGCGGCAGCGGCGGCTTTTCCGGAAGTGACGGGAGGACCCCTGGGTGCGTCGGTGACGCCCGCAGCGCGCCTGAACGAAAAGAGGAAAATTTTCCTAGGTTTCGAGGGCGCCCCGTTGGCAGGGAAAGATATTGTTTTTATTAAAACATGTCTTCCCGGCAGTGCGTTTCTGGGTGCGGTCGGCTCATCTCCCCTGATGACCGACACAAGCGCTGTTTTGTCTGCATGGGCGCTGCCCATGTGACAGCAGCGTTTGTTGAGGGGTCGTGCCCCGATTGCGAGGCACTTCCCATCAGCATGTTGCGTGCTAGGCTGGCGGTCTTCGCCCACCTGAAGGCGTCAGCCACCCCGGGCTCTCACCGCTCTGGCTCTCCTACCCCCGGGTATGAGGCCGCAGCGGGGTTAACCGGGGGGCACCAAGGGGAGGCAGGGGCTCTACCAGGCCCGTCCTCGTGGGGCTCCCAG
>JBOFNI010000013.1:0-4335 GCA_051658845.1 Brevinema sp.
TAATCGCTCCTTTAATTTTTGTTGCATCAAAAATATGGTTGGGTTGTCCCAGTTCCAACATCGCAGAGTTGCCTATATCGACAAGATAGTTAATAGGACGCATTCCAAGGAGATATAGACGTTTTTGGATATAAGCAGGAGTGTGAATCGGGGTAATTTGTGAGATTTTACTCAAACTGTAACGAATACAACGATCGCTTTGAATATGAATTGGAAAATCACAAGGTGCAGTCTTGTACGATTGGTACTTGTAATCTTTAAGAGGAAGCTCAAAATAAATTGCTAAGGCTCTTGCCAATTCACGTACAGAAAGCCAATCAGGTCTGTTTCCAGGAACGTCTAAGGTATAGACAGCATCTAAACGACAAAAGACATCAAAAAATTCTTTCGCAGTCTGTTGACAAGACCCTAAGAAACTGATATCGTTACTTTTTGATTCAATACCTAGGTTTTCTAAGGCTAAGAGCAATCCTTCGGTAGCAACTCCTTCTACTTCTTTTGAGGTAACCGTATGATTTCCAAAAATTTTTGTATGGAGAGGGGCAAAAATAACATACTCTCCTACACAAAGCGCTGGGGAATTGGATACGGTATTAAAAGTACCCTTGGATGTTTTTATTTGTACTTTTGATAGTTTTTTTAAAGGCTCAACAGCAATAATTTCTCCTAAAAGACAGCTTTCTCCATAGGATAAAGTAGAAATCTCTTCTGTTTCTGCCCCAATAGAAGTAAATGCAAGACCAATTTCTTCCGGTGTTTTTTTATTAAGATCTAGGACTAGATCACAGAGCCATTCATAACTGACAGTCATTTTCATAGAATTTTCTCCAACATATCATATTTAATAAGATTATAGACTTTGTTTTAAAAATCTTAGATCATTTTCTATAAAAAGTCTGATATCTTTGATTCCGTAACGCATCATGGTAATCCGTTCAATACCGGTACCGAAAGCAAATCCTTTCCATACTTCAGGATCAAGACCAACATTACGAAAAACTTGAGGGTGTACCATACCACAACCGAGAAGTTCTACCCAACGCCCCCCCAATAAATCCGGAGAGGAAACGGAAAGTTCTGCAGAAGGCTCGGTAAAAGGGAAGTAATCCGGACGCAATCTAATTTTGGTATCGGATCCGAACATGGCTTTTGCCCATTCTAGCAGTGTTCCTTTGAGATCGGAAAAACGGACATTTTTGTCGACAACCAAACCTTCCATCTGACGAAAGATCGGAAAATGGGTAGCATCAACAGCATCTCTTCGGTAACATACCCCTGGACATACAATAGCTAAAGGAGGTTCGCCTCCTGTTCGAATCATTTTTTCTAAGGTTCGGATTTGTGAAGTAGAAGTATGGGTACGTAGTAAATGATGTTTCCCCACATAAAAAGAGTCGTGATCTTCACGGGCGGGATGATCAGCTTCGATATTGAGGGCTTCAAAATTGTGGTACTCGTCTTCTAATTCCCGTTCTTCGACAAGGGTATAACCCATCGCTCGAAATACTGCAAGCATCTCATCACGTACCTTATTTAAAAAATGTTCGTAACCGATTTTAAGGTCTTGACTTCCTAAGCTAGGTTCTAAATAGCCGTGAGATAATTTTTGTTGTAATTCTTGACTCTGTTGTAATTCTTGTCTTTGTTGAAGGACTTTTTCTACATTGCTTTTCCAAGTTGATAATAATTTCCCGAATGCTTTTTTGTCCGATATTTCTTTCATGAGTGATTCTAAGTTTTTAAAGAGACCTTTTTGAGCGGTAAAAAATTTTTCTTCGCCGAGATTATACATGATGGTTTTACGATCAGTACCAAAAATCAAGACACATTCTGTTTCTTTGAAATCCATCGTAATATTATATTCAGGAATTCGGATTTCAAAGGGGTCATTTTGGATTGGTAACTGTTCAAGTGTTGTATCAACGAATTGTTTCATTTGCTCTTTCATAAAAGACTCCTAGAAATATATTCTTAATATTATACAATATTTTATTTTTTTTCTCAAGATAGTTTTTACTTTAGAATAATGATACTGGGTGATAAAACTAAAATCCGTTTCAAGAACTCTTTTTATTTATAGAGAATAATAAAATTAATCACTAAGTCTTGATTTTTTATTAAATACTATTATCTTTATTACGGAGTAAGGTTATTTAAAAATATTCGTGATAGAGAGATAGTAGTATTTTTTGGTAAAATATGCTATAATATGAGAAATGTTTTTAAAGGAGAAAACTATAAAACGAATATTTTTAAGAGTAATGTTGATTTTTTTGACCATTACACCTATATATACTCAACAACGAGTTCATCAAAGAAACACTTCAGTAAGTGTTTCCGGATCTTCTGTACAACATAGAGTTTCATTATTAACATCCATGTTGGTACAAAATAATCCTATTGCCGAATTAGCTACTTTTCAAGAGACTTGGTATGCACGTCAGTTTAATGTTTGGGAAGCTGGTTCTGCCGGTATAGGTTTTGCCATTGGTTTTGCCTATGATCTTCAAGGAAAACAAGGGGCTTTATTTCGTATCCAAACCTTTCTTGAATCGACGGGTTATATTATGGGAACATTCGATATAGGGACAGGGATTCGAATTCCTCTTGGTCAAAAGGGAATAAATTTTAGCACGGAATTTTACTTCTCTATGGCAGTAACTGGTGGAGAACTCGGTATTATTGGAGTTATCGATCAACCGAGTTCTTTTTCGACGGTTGTTGGTCTTTTTGGTTTTAAAGGGAGACTCGCTTTAGAGATTCCTCTTGCAAAAAAAATGTTTTTAACACCATATCTTTCTTATGTTGCTTATCCTTGGCATTATGCATCTGCTCACCCTGAATATAAAATTAATGGCAATTCTAAAGGTGTTACTGTTGACGGTTTACAAATAGGACTTGAATTGGGTTGGAAACTTTAAGGAGAAAATCATGAAAAAACAATTATTAATAATCATTGCTGTTTTATTCAGTTCCTGTTCGACTGTTCCTGAAGCTCCTTCGGATTTAATGGGCACTCAAAAGTATCCCCTATCTCTAGAAGAAAAAGCCAAACTATACCCTTTTTGGGACATCCATGTACGAGGCTTTAAGATAGATACCCTTGGTAAAGTAATTGATATTAACGAAAAAAAAAGAATCTTTTATCTCTTAGATCTCATGAGGTTTACGATCAATACACCGGAGTTTGCTGAAGCCGTTCTTAAGGGAAACTATTATTCAACAGTGAATTATACCTCGCAAGACGGTAAGCGTTCGATAAAAATCAATGATAAGCTAGACCCTAAAGAGCTTTTAAATACGATACGTCGGCATGCTTATCCTGTTACGATTCGTAAAAAAAATATAGGGAGCGCAGCAGGACAGGCTTCACTTGGTACTTATTATTTATACCTTGAAGAGCCTTCTTCTAAGTATAGTAAAAATCATTGGTGGATTGCATTTCCGGATAATCAGTATTGGAATGAGGGCGGTTATCTAAAAGATGCTTATGCTGCCGGTTTAGTATTCCACGAACTACTACACAATATGGGTTTTTCTCATGATAGCAGGGTGGGCAATAGTAAAGAAGAAATCCGCAATCTTCAAAATAATTTTAAAGCTATTTTAGATGAAGAATTTTATACAAAATATCAAAAACAATTGGACGCATTTTCACCTTTTTATGAACAGAGAAATGCTAACGAATTAACATTCATTACTACCGATAAGACTCCAACTCCACCGGCTCACCCTTTATCATCCTATCGTTCCTCAGAACGGATCGATCATGAGGATGATGAAGAAATAATTTGTACCTTAAACGAAGACGGGACTTATGAATTACGTGTAGTAAAGACTTCTAATAGTCGATAAATTTTGTTTGAAAAAAGCCCTCGGTTACGAAAGATTTCGACCGAGGGCTTTTTTAATACTTACCCAATTAAAGATATCTTATCTCTGAAAATAAAAGGGATTCCCGATTCTCGAACCCTATCCATATCTCTTCAACAAAGTCTATCCCTATAATAAAGGACAAATATCCTATCTCAATAAATAAAGGGATAGACTACCCCAATTCTTAATTCTTAATCCCTATCCATATCACCTAAAGAAAGTCTATCCCTATAATAAAAAAACTTATAGAATTTATATCATAACTCTATAAGCACTATCCGATCATCCTAAAAAAAGCTCATAGAGTTTGTATTGATAACACTTTTGTAGAATGTAAAAAATCTTCAATATTTCTATCTAAAAACTTACACACAGGCAAAGTATACAAACTGCTATGAGCAATTATTATAAACTTATATGTGTGTAAGTAATAAAGCAAGAAGATCAGCACTTTAAAAT
>JBOFNI010000014.1:0-3003 GCA_051658845.1 Brevinema sp.
TGACCACGGTAAGACAACTCTTACCTCTGCAATCACAACATACCTTGCTTCAAAAGGTCAAGCTGATGCAAAAAAATACGAAGAAATTGACGGAGCTCCGGAAGAAAAAGCTCGTGGAATCACGATTAATACCGCTCACGTAGAATACCAATCTACCAAACGTCACTATGCACACGTAGATTGTCCAGGACACGCCGACTATATCAAAAACATGATTACCGGTGCTGCTCAAATGGATGGTGCTGTGCTTGTTGTTGCTGCTACAGACGGGGTTATGCCTCAAACACGTGAACACGTTCTTCTGGCACGTCAGGTTAACGTTCCTTCTATTATGGTCTTTATCAACAAAGTTGATTTGATTGGAGCGGAAGATGCAGAACTGATTGATCTTGTCGAAATGGATGTTCGTGAACTCCTTAGTGCTTATCAATTCCCTGGGGATGATGTTCCTGTAATCCGTGGATCTGCTCGTGGAGCTTTAGAAGACGGTAAAACAGAATGTATTCAAGAACTTGTCGACGCAATGGATGATTTCTTCCCAGAACCTATTCGTGAATTAGACAAACCTTTCTTGATGCCTGTTGAGGACGTATTCTCTATTTCCGGACGTGGTACGGTGGTAACAGGACGTATTGAGCGTGGGATTGTTAAAGTTCAAGATGAAGTTGAAATCATTGGATATGAAGATACCCGTAAATCTGTATGTACTGGTGTGGAAATGTTCCGTAAACAACTTGATCAAGGTCAAGCCGGAGATAATGCCGGTATTCTTTTAAGAGGTGTTGATAAAGAAGCTGTACGTCGTGGTATGGTTCTTGCAAAACCAAAATCAATCACTCCTCATAAAAAATTCAATGCAGAAGTTTATGTTCTAAAAGCAGAAGAAGGTGGACGTAAAACTCCATTCCATAAAGGCTATAGACCTCAGTTCTATATTAGAACGGCTGACGTTACCGGTAATATCATCGATATTAAAGGTGCGGATATGGTTATGCCTGGTGATAACATCCAAATGAGTATTGAGTTAATCGTACCGATCGCTGTTGAAAACGGAATGCGTTTTGCTATTCGTGAAGGTGGACGTACTGTCGGTGCCGGTGTTGTTACCGAGATTTTAGAATAGGAATAGTTCGTGAATAGAATTAGAGTAAGACTAAAAGCTTATGATACGGCATTGATCGAACAATCAGCTGTATCTATTGTAGAGTCTGTAAAAAGTAAGGGTGGTAGGATCGCTGGTCCTATTCACCTTCCTACTCATATAAAAAAATATACAGTGTTGCGTTCTCCACATGTGGACAAAAATTCAAGAGAACAATTCGAAATGCGTACGCATAAACGATTGATTGATATTTTTGAACCTACAACAGAACTCATCAATGCTTTATCAGAACTACAACTGCCTGCAGGTGTAGAAGTAGAAATAAAGCAATAGTAATTTAGAGGATATACAATGAAGGCTAAGACCGTTGGAATTATCGGGAAAAAACTCGGTATGACTCAGTTATATGATAACAAAGGTGCTCTTTGCGGTGTTACTGTCGTTGATTTTTCCGATACAGATGTATTAGGATTTCGTACTGTTGAAAAAGATGGGTATAATGCTGTCATCTTAGGATGTGGTTTCAAAACCGTTAAAAAAGGAAAAGAAGTTAGAGAACAAGCTAAATTTATTTCCGAGATTCGTGTTGAAGATACTACTCCTTATCAGGGAAAAGCCTACGAAGAAATCTTAGGATCTCTTGGAAAAGTTGATGTTAGTGCTATCATGAAAGGTAAAGGATTTCAAGGTGCGATGAAACGTTGGAATTTTGGGGGAGGACCTGCCAGCCACGGTTCCAAAACCCACCGTCGTGTTGGTTCTATTGGGCAGTGTACCTTCCCTGCCCGTGTTATTAAAGGGAAAAAAATGCCCGGGCATATGGGAGCAAAAAAAGTTACCATACTCAGTCAAAGACTTCTTCGTATTGATACCGATAGAAAACTTTTATTTATCGAAGGATCGGTACCCGGTAGTAAACAAAGTTATGTTACTGTCCGAGATGCGGTAAAGGGGTAATTATGAAGTTTGATGTATATAATGCGAAGAAAAAAGTTCGTGAAATCGAACTTTCCAATATTTGGGAAAATGCTTCTGGTAAATGCGTGCATCAGGTAGTTGTTGCTCGTCTTGCAAATGAAAGACAAGGAACAGCTTCTACAAAAACACGTTCCGAAGTTAAAGGTACAGGAGCAAAACCATTTCGTCAAAAAGGATTGGGAAGAGCTCGTCGTGGTTCTTACTATTCTCCGTTGATTAGAGGTGGTGGTGTTACCTTTGGACCAAAACCGAGAGATTTCTCACAACATATTAACAAAAAACACAAAGCAAACGCTTATATTTTTGTGTTAGCAGAACTCAATCGTAAAGGTGCCTTAAGAGTAGTGGAATCTTTAGAACTACAAGATACGAAGACAAAGAGCTTTCTTTCTTTGTTGGAATACAATCTTGATTCTATTGATGGTCGTGTGGTAGTCGTTGATTCGGATTACAATGCGGAGATGTTAAAAGCCTGTTCCAATATACCAAAAAAAGAATATTACGGTATGGATTTTATCGATATTCTCCCTTTAGTATATGCAAAACAAGTGATTATTACGGAATCCGCTCTTCGTAAGTTTGAAGAACGTTATACTGGTATGATTAAAGTAGAGAGAGGTCAAGCATGATTATAGGTGAAATATTAGTCAGACCAATCTTAACGGAAAAAAGTTCTGCGTTGACGAATCTTAATAAGTTTGTTTTTGAAGTTGCGATGGATACAAACAAAATAGAGATTAAAAAAGCGGTAGAATCGTATTATGGTGTGGAAGTGGCTAAGGTTAATACTATTATTGTAAAACCTCGTCAAAAAAACTTCCGTACAAAAAAAATGTCGCGTCCGGGATTTACGAAAAGCTATAAAAAAGCAATCGTAAGTTTAAAATCCGGTACGATTGACTTCTTAAAATAGGGGCAGATAA
>JBOFNI010000015.1:0-3757 GCA_051658845.1 Brevinema sp.
CCCATCAGCCTGTCCGGACAGTGGGGTCACTCCTGACCACTCATCTGACCGGGCTGGGTCTTCTCGCGTTGGTAACCTTCTCAGGTGGCATTTCCCCCAACTTCAGAGCAACTGTCAACCGCCGCCCTCTCTCTCCAACCTATCTTCCCCCGCATACTTCTCTGACAATGACCTCATTACTTTAGACTGAGCGCCAGGTGTCTCCTTCTTTTCCTTCAATAAACAATCATATCTAATCGTTCCCTCCTTTCTTTCGTCCTTGTGTGCAGTGTTTTTTCAGTATTTTTAACCTACACAGACATTTTAATTGTTCACATAAATTCTACCATTGTGCTCAGTGCTAGAGGTTAATTAATTTTTATATTTTTTCAGTGCTATAGAGTAACTTTTTATATTTTTATATACGTTCTACTGGTGTTTTTTCACAGAGACAAGAGTGCTAACTATAAGTAACACCTGTAATTAAAGCGTTCGTACCTTGCTCTCTACCTAACTTTTTTGTGCAGTCATCATACATTGCTGCTTTTTTCATTATTATTATTATTATTTTATGCGCATACATAATTATTCCACGACACTGCGCTCCGCCATCCAGCTGGATCCATACGATACAGCAGCCGAACCTTAGAGGCACAATGCTAGACAAAGATTAGTGATGTTATACGGCGGATTGTTACATTCTTTTAGTCCCCGGGTCGGCATCACCCTAGGTGGACCCTGATCCCGCTTATGGCACACAACACAAGTCATACAGCCATTGTTTATACAAATTATTATCTAAGGATGACTCTTTATCCACAGGTGGGCCTAGGTCAACAGTGGTTACATTAATCAAATCAGTAATGTTACCTTCACGCCACTTGTTCGCCCATGGTGGCATTGCAGCCACCGGCCAACACACCTTGTCTCCGACGGAGGTACAGGTAGCCCACAGTTCCATGATGATCTGCTGTGGACCCTTACCCTGTAACCACTGTGATGGATAAACCGTGACGTTAAATTGTTCATTGTAAATTACATCGCGAAAAGCCTCATTATTGTCTACCCCAAAGTTCCATAAAGGAAGGACCACTTTACACGTGTCCGTTGCTGGGTAACCTGTTACCGTCATACCCACGCCTGTAACCCCATTGTTACCTTTTTTTCCCCGTCCGGGTGCTTGAACTTCGAGAGTCATGCCATAATCATCCCCTGGCCGAGATTCGGCCCAGTCAATCCGTGCTGCCCATGCGGCAAAGCTATACCACCCTGTTTTTGTTACAGATGGTGGCATAGGCATAGGAGGACCATGATATTCTACTGTATATGATAGTACCACCTGCTGGCCCTCTGGGAAGTTCGTGGTCTTATGCAACTGCGTCAACATACTCATAGCACACATATGATGATTTACAATTACTAATTCTGTGAGTTCGCTTGAGCCGGTTAAATCTAAGTTATGAGAAACGGGGGCCTTGTTGTCACTAGGACCACGCTTGGTACGGCGAGACCGTCTGACATCCTGTCGGGTCTTGTTATTAAACCAACTGGAGTCACTAATGTTAGTAGTCGAAGTTAACGTCATAAGTGGGATCAGTGTAGGCGTCGCGTTAACTAATGTCACTGTAGTTGCTACTGTCATATTACCTGCAGTAACTGCGGTGATGTTAGATAGCATATTATCTAAACTGTCCAGTGGGATGGGGGATACGTCAAGATACCTGATCACAATCCAAATTAGAAGTGTATACAGAAGAGAGAAAGCCACTACCCTCAGCCAATCTTTCTCAGATGGCCGACGTTGTAGTGTCGCCTGCATGTTTTGGGCTGTCACTAACTAACGCAGCAAGGGATGGGAATATTTCAGCTGCTTGCTCTAAGTTCAATGTTGAGTATGTTGAGTATGGGCTCGTAAGAAAATTAGGACCAGGATCAAAGGCCAAAATGTCGTCGGGTAAGTCTAAGACCACCTCAGTGGGAGCCTGTGGTTGAGTCAATAACGAATTGTCTGTGACGCCTTGTTGGGTTTGTAGTCCACTTGGCCCTGCTACCTCGCCGTCGCCTCGGGGGTCGACAAGTACCTGACTGTCACCTAGTCGTGTTTGCTCTACGGCTGGTGGGTCTGTCGATTCAGGAACTGTCACAACGTGTTCTTTATCTCCTTCACTCGGCACCTCGTCACGCATTCGTTTTTCCTCCCGTCGTCGTCCCTTAGCCCGCGTACGCCGTGCTGGACCGTCTCCGTCCGGGTGGTCGTCGTCACTGTCTGAGTCTGTATCTGGACCACCCTTTCGTTGCTCAGGCTCAGGTTTACTCTGACTTGGATCAAGGGCTGCGGCACGGCAACAGTGATTAAGGTGATACCAATGCTCCTTACCTTCAACTTTGACTGCAGTTGAAGTTGCTGCTACCACCTTGAAGGGGCCTTCTCTTCGAGGGTCCTGCCAGTTCTTTCTTTTAAACCGCTTAATGTAAACGTTATCACCTGGTTCCACCAATGGGGCTCCTTCTGTCACTGGTTCACCGTGCACCGCCTCCTTAACCTGTGAACACAATGTACTGTGTATTTTTGTAAGGTGTCGCATGTAACTGGCTAGTTCACCTTCCAGTTGCTCCAACGGGGGTCCCTCGTATGGCTCTCGTACAGCTGGCACCGGCATAGGACGACCTGTTAACATCTGATGTGGGGTTAAATGTGTGTTTCTGTTAGTTTGTGTGCGCATTTTCATTAACGCCAGCGGCAAAGCTTGCACCCACGTCAGACCGGTGTCTGCACAGATTTTAGCCACCTTCTCTTTCAATACTCCATTAGCCCTCTCAACCATACCTTGTGACTGAGGATGATACACACAGCCCATTCGTTTCTTAATGCACAACGCTTCCGCCACTGCCTTAATGACCTCGCTGACAAAATGAGTACCGTTATCTGAGCTAATCTTATCCGGTATTCCAAACCTAGGGATCACCTCTCTGCACAAGAACGTAGCCACCGTGATTGCGTCATTCTTTGATGTTGCCACCGCCTCCACCCATCTGCTGAACCTGTCCACCACCACCAAGATGTACCTCTTACCTTCTTTCCTTTCTGCCATGTCCACAAAGTCCATCACCAAGTGTCTGAATGGCCCTTGTGGTTGTGGGATGTGACTAATTGGGGCTGTGAAATGTTTTCTAACATTTCGTGTGGCACAGAGTTCACAGGACCGGTGGAAGTCATCCACCATTGCAGCTAGGTAAGGTGACCACCAATCTTTCCTAATTTTAGTCACTACTTCTTTTTTGTTGCAATGATCTACCCCGTGTGCGTCTTTAATCAACATTGGAAGAAGGGCAGTGGGAGCTGCACATACTCCGTCACAGCTCCTCCACAACCCTGTTTTGGGGTCCAGCACCGCTCCCCGTTTTACCCAAAACAGTTTTTCCGTTTCACTAGCTGTCTCTTGATACCCTTTAATGTCGCTTACCGTCAAGTCCATCTGGATTGATGGCTGGTCTTCCACCAGCTCCATGACTGAGGCCTGTCTTTGACCTAAAGCTGCCTTTTTCGCCATTTCATCTGCCACCGTGTTGCCCCTTGTGATAATTGAGCTATCTTTTTTATGCGCCATACATTTAACAATTGCTAAGGACTTAGGCAACATCATAGCTTTTAACAGCTCGTCAATGGCTTTACCATGTTTCACTGCTGTGCCGTCTGCTCGAAGAAAACCGCGCTGTGCCCATACAGCCCCGAATGCATGACAGACCCCATGTGCATAGGCCGAATCAGTGTAGATAA
>JBOFNI010000016.1:0-12206 GCA_051658845.1 Brevinema sp.
TTTCGTATTGATTTGAGTCTCCGTATTTTAGAATATTATCCCCAATCAGGGTCGTTAATCTTAGCTCTTGTGTTGGGTAATCGTTATTTTCTTGATCAGGAATTTATCGAGTATATTCGTTTTTCTGGTTTAGCTCATATTCTTGCCTTATCTGGTCTTCATCTTATTATTTTTGTTGGATTTTTTATTTGGCTGTTGACAAAAATGGGAATTACCCAACGATTTCTTGGGGTACTTACTCTTCCCCTATCAATCGGGTATCTTTTTTTAGGGGGATTGGGGATTTCTCTCCAAAGGGCGGTATTATTTCATTTTTTAGGGTCATGTTTTCAGTTTTATCGGATCCCGATTCCTGCAACAAAGATTTTTCTTCTTGCATTTTTAATTAATATTCTTATTATACCTAGTAATGCTTATACTTTGTCTTTCTGGCTGAGTTATATTTCTGTGTTAGGGATTGTTTATTGTTATAAATTTTGGTATGATATGCTAGTAACGGTTTTAGGAAAAACGATAACTCCTTTTTTAGCGGTCTCTATTGCTGCCAGTGTGATGGTCATGCCAATCTTAATTTGGTTTTTTGGAGTGATTAATATTTTTTCAGTAATTGCTAGTTTTCTTATCGTACCGATGATGCCTTTTGTGCTAATTTGTTGTTTTACAGCAGTGTTATTTGGGAGCTTTAAGATAGGATTCGAAATATTAGATAATATTATTGCTCTAATTTATCAATTTATTTTTGAAACAGCGAGATTTTTTTCGGAAATTCCTTATGGGGTGATCTTTTTTAATAACCGTTTGGTAGTAATATGGGGTGTACTATTTAATATTGTATTAATAAGTTGTATTATAAAAAAGAGGGATTATGAATTCATGGAATGATCAAAAATTATTACGGATGTTTGATATTCTCAAAACCAGCTCTCAATTAAAAACAGCTCCAGTTTTTTCTTTTATGAGTAAAGTTGGTGATGGACCATTAAAAGTATTGATGTCTACAATCCTTAGTTTGAGAACCAAAGATGAAGTTACTGGACCGGCAACAGAGCGATTATTTTATGAGATAAAAACTCCGGAAGATATTTTACGCTTACCGGATGGACGAATAGAACAATTAATATACCCTGTTGGATTTTATAAGACTAAAGCTAAGCAAATTCGTCAAATTGCAGAAATTTTAATAGAGAAATATCAATCTCAAGTTCCTGCAGATTTGGATCTTTTATTGGAGTTACCAGGGGTTGGGCGTAAGACTGCAAATCTTGTGATGGGAGTAGCCTTTAATCAACCTGCTGTTTGTGTGGATATTCATGTTCATCGGATCTCTAATCGTTTGGGATTTTGTACGACAAAGACGCCGGAAGAAACAGAATTTTATATTCGAGAGAAAGTTTCCGAAGAGATATGGAACGAGTTTAACAGACCTCTTGTTGCCTTAGGGCAAGTAATTTGTCGACCGATTTCTCCGAAATGTAACATATGTCCTGTTGCAGAATTTTGTGAAAAAAAGATTCTCAAGAAAAATAAAATATCTGGATAGATCATTAAGAATTATATAAATAATATCTATAATAAAATAGCTCTTGGATAATCAATAATAGAAAGAGTTGATAAAAAAGCTTCTATAGAAAACTGGTCTTATAATCCTATTATATAGGTTGATAAAACACTTTAAAAGAGGTGTATTGTTGTAGATTTTAATTGTTGTGTATAAATTATTTAAGGAAAGGGAAATGAAAATTTTTATTGGAACTTCCAATATCCTCTATCAAAAACGTCTTATAGAAGTGTTACAAGACGATGAGCTTCATATTATGTCATCGGAAAGAGAGTTTATCGATATTCTTCATAATACTTTTAATTGGGAATTATTAGAAAACAATAATCAAGATTATACCTTGATTCTAGTAGATTACGATCTTTATAAAAAAATCAATTTAGTAGAGATTATGCATAGCTATGAAAGAAGTCATTGTGCGTTAGTCTTGTTATGCGATCGGATTTCCAGTGTTAATTTAGATGTTGTTTTCCATACGAAAACAGCTTTAATGTTACCGATGGATCAATTGGAGAACAGAGAAATAAAAATGGAAATACAGCTATTAACCCATAATGTTTATAGCGTACGAAAAATTCAAGATGATGCAACACTCGATTCACTGACTCAGATTCTTAACAGACGTTGTTTTATACAAAAATTAGAAAACTTTTTTTATGATTATAAAAAGTTCAATAAACCTTTTTGTTTGGCTTTTATTGATTTGGATTATTTTAAAGTAATTAATGATACTTTTGGTCATTTGAAAGGTGATGAGGTATTGGCATCCATTGCTAAAATTATGAAAGATAATTGTCGTAAAACTGATATATTAGGAAGAATCGGTGGCGAAGAATTTGCTATTATTTTTCAAGATACGAAACTAACCCAAGCCTTTGATGTATTAGAGCGTATCAGGATTTATGTAGAATGTACGGATGAGATTGAAGATATTTTGTCGGTAACTTTAAGTGCTGGATTGGTTGCTTCTGATACATACCACCATACTTATGAGGATTTGATTCAAGAAGCGGACTTATTATTGTATAAGGCAAAAGATCTTGGTCGAAATAGAATATGTTTATAAAATTAACAATTTTTAACATTTTATTGATACTATACTAGTATTCAATATTATAAAAATACCCCAATTCCATATATCCTATTATTATACTGTTTTATACAGCTATAGTAATAGGATATTTTTTATTTATACATACTCTTTAAGAAAGAGTATGTATAAATATTTTAATCAATTTTATCCAGTGAATTTCATATGACTAACCATCTGTTATGAGAACATTACTTTTATTGATTTAGAAGAAAATAGATAAATCACTGTTAAGGATATCATCTTCTTCTTCAAATTTAAATTGTCTGTATCGATAGTTATCACTATCTAAATCACGATTAAAGAACCAATCAGGAGGAACATATAGTGTCGTCTCTGTAGAATCTTCTTCATAAACTTGTTTATCAGTTTGTTGCTGAGGAGTGCGTTTTGGACGTTGTTGAGAAGGTACACGTTGTGGGGATTCTGTTGGAGTTTTTCTTGGGCGTTTTTTTAGTGTTCTTGTAGGTGCTGAGATTTCTTCTTGTTCTAATTCTGCTAGTGGTTCAAAAATTGCTTCTTCAATAAGAGGAACTTCTCGGATAGGAATGGTAGGCCGGGCTTGTCGAGGTGTTCTTGTTCGTTGTCTTTGTTCTTTATCAAAATCTTCTTGAATTTGTTCCAGTAGTTCATCAAGATTGTTGTCTTCACTGTCTTCAACAATAGGCACTTCTTGGATACGAATAGTAGGTTGGGCTTGTCGAGGTGTTCTTGTTCGTTGTCTTTGTTCTTTATCAAAATCTTCTTGAATTTGCTCTAGTAATTCATTAAGATCTATATCTTCAGTATCTTCAACAATAGGCACTTCTTTTGTTTCTTCTTCTATGATTTGCTTAGTTATTTCACGTTGAGTTCTTGTGGGTCTTTGTCGTACAGGAGGTGTTTTTTCAGTAGTTTCTTCTTGAGGAGCAGGTGTAATCTCTTGTGGTCTAGGGGGAGGTGTTATTTTGAAGTCTTTGATATCGATCGCTTCTAATAATTCTTTAGGAATAATCGGTTTTTGGACAGTTTCTTGGAATCTCATCTCTGGTTCTTTGTTTGTTTCTAGCTGATACATAGTAATTTGAGAACGATCGGCTCTTCTAGGGAATTTAAGATATTTTAACGGATCTAGTTGGTCTAATTGTAATTCTGGACGACTAACAGGTTTTTTTTGTTGGTTAGCCTTAGGATCATGGGCAAAACGATAGGGCATATTATTATAAGAAACAAGCTGTACACTACTGGTATTTTGGGAGGTGGTTTGATCAGGAAAAACAATATAATACTCAAAGACCTTATCGGTTGCCAATTTGGGTTGAAAAAAACCATCTAAGATATTAAATTGGACATACTGGCGTTCGTCTAAGACGATAGCATTGATATTTTTTTGTCGATAACTGATTAGACCTCGTCCTTTTAAAAGGACAAATTCATTTGTTCCTTGATAGAAAAATCCTCCACCTGTGCCTTGTTCAAGAACACTTGTAGTAATATCTGTATTGGCGATAAACCGAGAATTATATAAAGGATTGGATTGGTAAAACCATCGACCAGATAGCACTAATATTTTACTATGATAAACATTCTGCTCTGCTTCGGAAATTTGTTCGAGGAAAAAAGAACCAACTCCAATTAATCTTAACAGACTACCGTCAGGATAGCGGAGTGTAGCGATACTATTTGGAGAATTTAGACGGATGAAACTTTTAGAAGAAACAGATAAGCCTGCTGTTATGGGAGTCCATGTGGGAGTAGGCACCGTACGGGTTTGTACTTCTCCAGAAACATCTTGAATAATAATATTATTTTTGAGTTGTTGAGAATAGGATGCGGAATTTATCAGTAGAAATACTAAAAATAGTGTTTTCATAATTACCTTAAATTAGGATGACTTTATATTATGATTATATAATATATCGGTAAAAAATACAATCCTTTAATTTATTGTTCTGTATACTGCCATGTTTTTGAAGAAATATTTTTAGGGGCAATAATAATATCCGGAGCAATCCGGTTTTTATTTTGTTGTAGTCTTTCTCTAAGGATGGCTGCAAATTCTTTAATAGAAATAGGTGTGAGTAGGATTTGGGTGATATTTTCAAATCCGGCATTAATAACAGTTCGGAGATTAATGACAATACGCCAAGGAGTACGGAATTCTGTTTGATGAAGGGGAGAGTAGAGCCACTCTTCATTATAAGCGGTATGAATGGGGAGGATGCCAAAAAGAGCGTGTGTAAGATCACTCATACCGTTGATTTCATTTTGGGAGTGTTCATGTGGTCGGAGATTCTTGGATTTGGAACAAATAACAATCCGTCCAGTTTTTCCTCCGATTTCTGTATAAGCGATAGCATATTGATTTTCTGCAATAACAAGATCTTCTTGAATTACAGTATCTAAGACAAAATCCTGATAAACTTTGGGATTATTCTTATAAAGAGTAGCTTCTCGTGTTAATACTTCACCCCAAAAATCAAGTCCGAGGATCTGTTTATGCCAATGCTCAAAAGATGCTCCTGCAGCAGCAAGCCAGTTTTGAAAAATAGCAATAAAAGTAATATAAGGATTCCTTGAACTCATATCAATAATCATATTTGTGATCATCTTGAAAATAATACGATGGTGTTGCCAAGATAGAGATCCGGAATGAAATAATTGACTATTATCTGAAGCATTAGGTATATAGTGATTCCCAGAGGTTAGAAGATCGTGAAATCCAGAATAAAAAGCTTCACAATCTTGTTTTTGTATTTCTAAACTTGGGAATTTTTTTCCGAGCTTGGAATATTTTAATTTTAACAGATTTTCTAAAAACACCTGTGTTTTTTGGTGTTGAAAAAGGATATTGATTCGTTCTTTATCTTGTTGAGGTGTTTGAATACCGTATTTATTTTGCCAATAATCATAGCTTAAAATTTCAAATAAATTACTTTGCCGTCTCAAAAGAATATCGTAGTCTTGGATATTGTCTAATGAGGGATAATTAATATAATCAATAGATCCGGAGGAAGATTGAACGGCGATTTGTTTATCTGGTGTAGCTTGATCAATCTTACCGATACAAAAATCACAATAATATTCGTCTTGAGACCGAAGTAAAATTTGACCTTTTTTATCCGGAGCAAAAATTCTACTCCGACGGTCAGGGCTATACATTGTATGAGTGTCTAAAAAGGGATGGTAATAATATTCAATATCTTGTGAATCTTTATAAATCCAAGGTTTCATAAACTCTCTCTATTTTGTTTTGATGGCTTTTAAATAACGAATGGCAAAAAAACCACTAATAAAAAATACACTTCCCCATAAGATATAAGGGCTTATTGGATCAAAAAAAGGATTGCCGATAATTAATAATTCATAGATAAAGAAGATGGTAATAATAGTTAAAAAAGTAAAAAAAATTATATTAAAAAATGTTGTGCTATAGTTGTTGGATTTTTTTTCGGACATTAATTAGCTCCTTGATATTGGTTTGGTCAAAAACATCAATAGATTTTTTACTTAGTAGCTGTCTCATCTCCGAAAGGATAGGTCCTGCAGAGATAATATAAATTTGGGAAATATCGTGGGTGTTTTTAGTAGAGGATAGCCTGAGAATAATATCATTTGGTATAGGGTCCGTAGAACACCAAAAAGCGATAATCGTTTTTCGTCTTCTAATATCACGCCATTTTGAGGAATTTTCTGATGCATAAATATTAATTGCATACTCTCCAAAATGCTGGATGGAATCAATAGTATATCCTAGTGATTTTACAAATTCTAAGAGGATATCTGTTAGATCTTCTCCCTGTGTAGTCAGAAGATCTTTGAAAAAATCATGGATACGAGAGGTAGAGTAGGAATTAAACAGTTCGGAGGTGTTTTTATATCCCGGATCAATTTTTAAAATTTGCTCCCATTCTTTAAGAGCCAACTCAAGATGGTTATTATTAAGATAACACTCTCCTAATTGATAGTATACGTCTAAAATTGTATTTTGATCCAAGTTTTTATCAATATTATGTTGGATTATTGTTTGAGCTTTTTCTAAATATTGGGTATATAATTGCTGTGAATTTTTGTTCCGATAAATCTCAGCAATTTTGAGAATAGCCAATAAGGAGTATTGGGATTGAGGAAATTGCTCTGTTCTTATATAAAAACTTAGTGCTTTATCATGATCATTAGATAATCGGCAGGTTTCTGCCGATTGATACCATAATTCCGGATCTTTAGGGTCAATATTAACGGCGTATGCAAAAGCTTTATAAGCGTCGGTGTATTGTCTTTGATAAAAATAGCTGTTGCCTAAGCGTTTCCAACAATGGAGATTATGTTTATTAATACTTAGTGCTTTTTTATAAAGAGTGATACTTTCGTGATAATACTGGGTTTCAAAATAAATATCTGCCAGTAGGCATAAATAGTCAAAATTATGGGGATCTGAATCAAGTAATTCTGTAATTCTTTCTTTTGCATAAGGGTATTGTTTTTGACGCTTATACCAGTTTGCCATACGAAATAAAACAGTTTGACGAATCGAGTAGGGTAATTTTTTAGTAAGAAGATGTTCATAAGTGTTGATTGCTTGATGGTAGTCTTCTGTTTCCCAATAGAGTTCTGCTAATTTAAAGGCAATTTTAAGATTATGGGGTTCTTTTCGAAGAATATTTTGAAGAAAGATTTCTGCATCACTAAACTGAGAAGTTGCCAGTAATTCTTTGAGATGGGTTTCTCTAGTAGGTACAATAACAATAAAATAAATACAACTTAGTACAATAATTAATACGATAAGAGTGGCAACAATATACCAAACAATTTCAGGCATAAATTCCTCATAAAGGATTATATTATTCTTTTCTTTTGATATTCTGCATCGGGATTCGGAATGATTTCAGGATTTAAGAAAGGCCATGTTTTTTTTGTTTCCGGTTTTTTTTCTTCAGAAAATTGAAATGCCGGATCAGACAATAACAGTACCGCTTTTTCTATGGCTTCTCTTTGTGAGGAATCTTCTGTGTTTTTCTCAAGATACTCTTGCCATATTTCTAGACTTTTTTCTTTATTTTTTTGTAGAAAATAAATAGTACCAATCATACGAAGAGCATCGTATAATGTTTCTTCATAATGATAGGCGTTAAAAAATTCCGGAAGGGCAGATTCATAGAGCTCCAAAGAAAATAACGATAAAGCTCTATTATAATGTGCTGCCATTACTCGTTGGGTATCGTTTGTTGATTTGTTTTTTTCCAAATATTGTCCATACAATTCAGATGCTTGTAGATAGAGATGTTCTGATAAATAAAAGCTTGCTAAACGATACAATTCTTCTGCGGATAAATCGGTAGTTAAAAATCGAAGTTTTAAATCACTGAATTCTGAAAGAACAACTTGGTTTTCTTCTAGTGATTCCTGAGAAAATATTGGTACAGTAAGGATGAAAAACATCAAAAAAATTATGGACACAGAACTTTCCTAATATTACTTAGAAATTAATGATTTTGTATTTCTGTAATACGGCGTACGATCGTGTCTTTTAAAGCGTTTGCTGTGTGGATTCGCCCTAACGCATCCATCAGATCGGTTTTTTCACAAGTTTCTACAATAACTTTAAGCATTTCTAATTGCTCCTGAGGTTGGGCGTCTTCGTCAATAATGGCAGAAAAAAACAATTTTGTCGGGAGATTGTCGTAAGCTTCAAAATTTTTCCCTTCAGGACTATAAATGATGGCTAACTTCATCGAACCGACATTAGGGATTCGAGCATGAGGGATCGCCAGTTCTTTCCCTAATCCAGTAGATCCTTTTTGTTCACGATTCCATAAAGCGTCGAATACAACCTTATGGTCTAATCCATGTGCTTTTTCAAAAAAATTGGCAATTTCCAAAATAATATCTTTTTTGTTTGTCGCATTGATATTCATACGGAAACATTTATCACTTAAGATTTCATTTAAGAGCATAGTAGTTCTCCTAATAATTATTTATTTTTATTTCTTGCGTATTCATCCTATATCGTAATACTTATCATTAAGTTAATAAAGTGTCGGTAATAATTTCAAGAGCTTGATCTAATGTTTTTGTTAATGCTACTCCATTTTTACCACCACCCATTGCTTGGTCGTCTTTTCCTCCCCCTTTACCATCGATCATCGGAAGTAATTGTTTCAGTAATTGCCCAGCTGGAATAATCGAGGTGAGATCTTTTGTTACAACTACGGAAAGTAATGCACTGTTATCCGATGATTGATAAGAGCCTAAAATCAAGACTCCGGATTGGATACGATTTTTAAATAAAGAGCTAATTTCTTGGAGTTGATCTGGCTCAACTGAGGCGATAATCACTCGATAATCGTTAATGATTTTAGCACTATTATTTAACGATTCAAAGAGATTCTCGGCAATTTTTGTATGGATCTGTTTGATTTCTTTATCTTTTTGTTTGGAATCTTCAAGTACCCGATGAATTTTTTCTAAAATTTCTTGCCCAGAACATTTGAGATTATGAGCAATTTTCTTTTCTCGTTCTAAAATTGTTGTGATATATTCTAAAGCAGCTTTTCCTGTAAGAGCTTCAATGCGTCTTGTTCCTGCAGATACAGAAGATTCGTCAATAATTGTCAAGAATCCCAATTCTCCAGTATAAGAGACATGAGTCCCTCCACAAAGCTCGATGGATTCTCCTAAATGGACAACACGAACAAGATCACCATATTTTTCTTCAAAAGCGGCAATGGCTCCTTGTGCTTTTGCTTCGTTGATTGGAAGTTCCTCAATAAAAGTTTGATGGTTGGCAATAATATCCTGATTAACGAGATTAGTAATCTTTTGAAGATCGTCTTTACTAATTGCCTGAGGGTGGGTGAAATCAATTCTTGTCCGATTTTCTCCAACCCAAGAACCGGCTTGTCCGATATGATCGCCTAATACAGTGCGTAAGGCCTTAAATAATAAATGTGCAGCACTGTGATGACGGGCAATATCTTTTTTTCTTTCGTTATTAACTACTGCAGTAATCTGTTGTCCAACATTAAAACTGCCTTTTAGGACTTTTCCTATGTGGATATATTTTTCTTCAAAAATTTTAGTGTCGAAGATCTCAATAAGATGATCTTCTCCATTTTTTATCAAGCCTGTATCACCAATTTGTCCCCCTTTTTCTCCATAGAATGGGGTTTTATCCAACACTAAAATAATATCATCTCCGGCTTGGCATTCCTTAATATTTTGTGAATCTTTTGCAAGACCTAAAATCATCGATTCTAGTTGTTCGCTTTCGATATAGGTGCTTTTAGGAATATTACCAAAAACGGAAAAATTAATCCCTTCTCCTTTCCAAGAGCTGCGGGCTCGTTCTTTTTGTGCTTGCATAAGTTCTTCAAAACGAATTTTGTCGAAATCAAGATCTTCATCTTTTAGAATTTGTTCGGTAAAATCAACGGGGAATCCTAGAGAATCGTAAAGCAAAAAAACATCATCACCACTAACAGTGGTAATATGACGAGCTTTTGTAAGGGTGATTAATTCTTTAATTTTGTCAAAACCTTTATTTAAGGTACGGAAAAAGGACTCTTCTTCCGATCGGATTACGGATTGAATCGAGGATTGACGTTCTTTAATTTCCGGAAAAATATCTTCCATAATTTGTGCAATAATAGGTACTAATTTGTAAAGAAAAGCATCGATATATCCTAATTCTTTGCCAAATCGTACGGCACGTCTTAGTATTTTACGGATGACATAGCCCCGTCCTTCATTAGAAGGAATAATGCCATCGCCAATCGCAAAAGTTAAGGCACGAATATGATCGGCAATAACACGATGAGGTGTTCCATGAATATCTGTATGATATGGTTTGCCGCTATCTTGACATAAAAAATCAATAATGGGAGTAAAAAGATCGGTGTCGTAATTGGATGTTTTGTGTTGAAGTACGGCAGTAATCCGTTCAAATCCCATCCCCGTATCAACATGTTTTGCCGGTAGATTTTGTAGAGAGCCGTCTTCTTGTCTTTTGTATTGAATAAAAACGAGATTCCATAATTCAATAAACAGAGGGTTGTCTGCGTTAATTCCTTCTGCACCGATACTTTGCTGGAGATTGGGACTAAGATCAATATGGATTTCGGAACAAGGTCCACAAGGCCCAACAGCACCCATTTCCCAAAAATTTTCTTTATCTCCAAATTTGAGGATATGATCTGGATTAATATCGGTTAATTCTTTCCAAATATCTAAACTTTCTTGATCGCTATGATGCACCGTTGCATAAAGACGTTCTTTGGGAAGTTTCCAAGTGTCGGTTAATAATTCCCAAGCCCAAGAGATTGCTTCTTTTTTGTAATAATCTCCAAAACTCCAGTTACCAAGCATTTCAAAAAAAGTGTGGTGGTAGGTGTCCCGTCCAACATCGTCAAAGTCATTATGTTTACCGGAAACACGCATTACTTTTTGAGTGTCTACAGCTCTCGTATAGGGTCGTGTTCCTGTACCTAAAAAGACATCTTTAAATTGATTCATTCCTGCATTGGTAAATAATAGGGTTTGATCATTTTCGGGGATCAACGATGCGGAAGGTACAATGGTATGAGCTTTGTTTTTAAAAAAATTGATGAATTCCTGACGGATTGTTTGGGAGCTTTTAAGCATGTTGAACCCCTATGTTATATCAATATCGTAATTTTTTGTATTTATCATTATAGAATATTTTTAGGGAAAAGAAAAGTTTTTCTTATCCGATAGACAATTTTTCTGTAGGAGTCCGAGTAAGATTAATTTTTGGCTTACTTGTATTAAGTGCAAGCATCACGGTTGTTGGACCTACCCGCCCTAATATCATCGTAATAGAAATCAAAATTTTTGAAATATTAGAAAGGGATCCGGTAATACCGGTGGATACCCCAACGGTTGCATAAGCTGATACAGTCTCGTAAATAGCGTCTGACAAGGAAAATCCGTCGATATAACAAAGTAATAAAGTGACAAAAAAAATCCAGCATAAAGAATTAAATAATAGTGTCCAAGCTTGATGGGCGAGGGAATCTTCCACTCGTTTACCTAAAATAGTAATGTCCGGAGAATTTTTAAGGGAGGCTCTTACATATGCTAACAGGACAAAAAATGTTGTGGTTTTTATTCCTCCTCCGGTCGAACCCGGTGAAGCACCAATATACATTAGGACGGTAGATAATAAACGGGAAGAATCGTTACTTTGGGTGAGGTCTAAGGTATTAAATCCGGCTGTTCTAAGATTGACGGAAGTAAATAAAGAGCTTAGTATTTGTTCAAATAACGATAGTCCGACCAGAGTGTTGTCTTTTTCTAAAACGAAGAATGCAAAAGC
This sequence comes from Brevinema sp., assembly GCA_051658845.1. Classification (GTDB taxonomy): domain Bacteria; phylum Spirochaetota; class Brevinematia; order Brevinematales; family Brevinemataceae; genus Brevinema_A. The sequence goes on from JBOFNI010000016.1 coordinate 11,962, forward strand.
ACCTAAAAATACTAGGATGAGAGACATCTGTAAAGCAATAGAAGTTTGTAGGGAAACATTTTTTATTTTTTTTTCGATAAATCGAGATTTAAGATCAAGCCAAACTCCAAATCCCAATCCTCCGATAATAATAGAACTCATCACTACAAAATTAATCGTTAAATCATTGCGAAACCCCATTAAGGAATCGGAAAACAACGAAAATCCTGCATTACAGAATGCCGTTATTGCATGGAAAATTGAAT
>JBOFNI010000017.1:0-1158 GCA_051658845.1 Brevinema sp.
GAATGAAAAAGTTTCAATTTCGTATGCAACGGATTCTTGATATTCGAGAAAAACTTGAATTAGAACAAAAAAACAAACTGGCAAAAGTCGCTGCCGAGTATCAAAAAGTCCTCTTAAAAAAAGATCATTCTCTTGAACAGATGCAACAAGCTCGTAACAAGATTCATACCGATATGCAAAACAACAAGATCTCCATAAGATCATTACAGTATATGGATCAATTACAAAATCACACCGATCGATTGGTTCGTTCTTTGGCTCCAGAGATTCAGCAAAAACAACAAATCATGGAAAAAGAACGGGAAAAATATAACAAATTACACCGAGATACAAAACTGATTGAAAATCTAAAAAAGAAAGAACTAGAAAAACACAAAATCCTACAACAACGCTCCGAGTCTGCCGTAATGGACGAAATTGCGAAAAACTTTTCCCATGATCTTTCTTCTTTTTATGAAGACAATAACTCTTAGAAGGAGCAGCCGCTCCATTAAAAAAATATTAATCAGACAATCAATTCATATACCTCCTATCGAGGGATATTAGAATCTACTTGCCTTGTTTAAATAGATAAACTTTATTAATAATATTAATGAGTTAGCTTAAAAATAACCCAAGGCAAGGTTTCCCCAATTCTTCTGCCTATATCGATGGATATTAGAATCCACTTGCCTTGGGTAATATTAAATAGAAAAATCTTATTAATAATATTCATTATTAAATCAGTATTTTTTATTAATTTAATAAAGTACCCCGAGATGCTCCATAGAACACACAAATATCTTACTAGGATAGTATTTGCATCTCTCGGGGTATTTTTAAAACGTTCGTTTTCTCTATATTCATTTTCTCTAAAAATATTTCTTCATCAAGCCCTTCCTCTTGTCCGTGTAAAACAAGAGGAGTAGTTTGTATGATTTTACTATGCAAAAAAATCCCACAAACTCTGTAGGATTTTTATTAATATTGTTAAAAGAATATAACCAATAAAAACGCCCATAGGGTTTGTATTGATCACAATTCCAGATTTCGTGATTTAAATATCTCTATTTAAAAGACTTTATACTTTCGACAGTAAATTTATACAGCCTCAAGGATCTAAAATTATACAAACCACTATGGGCTTTAATATAAATCTAGTCCTTGAGACTATATAAA
>JBOFNI010000018.1:0-4276 GCA_051658845.1 Brevinema sp.
TAAGTATGGAGTGGAAATAGTGATGGAAAAATTCCTAATTCGACAATACGATCTACTTGGTCTTCTCTTGTAAACTGTCCATGAATTAAAACAGGACGTCGATCTTGTTTTCCGTATTTTTGTTCTGCTAAGGCTACTCCTTCGATAAAGAGATCAATAGCGGCTTCTCCATTAGCATGAGCGAGGATTTGCACGTTACTGGCAAACGCTAAGTCAATTTTTTCTAACGCTTCTGTTGGATTGAGAGCAGGGTAACCTTGATAACTAGGGTTGTGTCCATGGGGAGGAATAATATAAGGTCGGTCTCTCCAAGCGGTTTTTCCTTGAGGAGAGCCATCTAAAGATAGTTTCATCCCACCGACACGGAATCGACCATGGTATTTTTTGGAAGGATGAAGGGCTTCCTTAGGAGCCATAAAAATATCAGGATAAACTACTACATCAATAGGCAGTTGCCCTAATAATCCTAGTATTTTGAGCATAAGAACTTGTTCTTTACCGGTTCGTCCTTCTTGAACAGTAGTATATCCTAGTCGGATCATCGTATCCAAACCACTTGATAACATTTTAACTGCAGAAAGAGGAGAAAATTTGGCCGCTTCTGTAAATACGGTAAGATGGGCATGTTCTTCTAAAACTCCGTTTGGTTCTTGACTACCGTCTATTCGCTGAATAAGTCCTCCTTCTGGATCGGGAGTTTGTGCAGTAATATTGAATTGTTCCAATGCCTTAGTATTGGCGACTCCAAGGTGTCCCGACTGATGGATAATGTATACTGGTATATCAGGAAAAGCGACATCAAGATCAAATTTTGTTGGATGACGTATTTCTTCTAACTGAGAATCATCGTATCCGAATCCGAATAAAATCCCCAGTTCTTTGAATAAAGAAGGATTATCTTGGCGATATTCTTGGAGAATATTAATGATTTCAGGAATAGAATTACCCCTACCATCTGGTTGTGGATAGAGATTTGCAAATACAGACTGCATTGCAATTCCGAAAATATGACTATGAGGATCGATAAATCCAGGCATCAGGGTTTTATTACTAAGATCAATCATTATGGTTTTATTATTGGTATACGAAGAAACTTCTTGCATACTACCGAGTGCTAAAATTCTTCCTTTAGAAACAACAATAGCTTCGACGATAGGTTGAGAATCATTCATCGTAATAATATTTCCGTTATAATATACGGTATCTGGCGTAGACTGACAAGCACCAAAGAAAAGGGTACAAAGTATTAATAATCGCATAAGAACCTCACTAAATGATATTAATTAATTGTATTTATATAGATTATAATAATGTTTTGTAGAAAAATCAATTTATAGGATTGTATAAAATAAAAGCCCTTGCTCTTCTCTAAAAAATATGCTATAATATGGCTATATTTTAATCATTTTTATATAATTAACTAGGAGAATGCTTGTTATGAGCTCTATCAAAGATGTTGCCAAAAAGGCAGGGGTATCTGTTTCCTCGGTATCCTTAGCATACCACAAACCCCATCAATTATCCGAAAAAACACGTCATAAAATTTTAAAAGCAGCGGAAGAACTTGGATATTCCCCTAATCTCAATAAAATAAACAATGCCCTAAAAACGATAGCGATAGCCGTCCCTATTTCCGGAATTTATCAGACGCAAATTCCTTTGGTAGTGCATCTGACAAGAGTTCTTTTTGAAAAAAAATACGGAACAACGATTTTAGAATATCAATCAATAGAAGATTTGGATCAAAAACTACGTCTGTTAAAAACCGATCAGTATGTTAAAGGATTGGTTGTTGTCTATAATGAAAAAGAGCAAGTAGTACTTCAAAATAATGAATTACCGATGATCGTTGTTAGTCCCCATAGTGTTGGTAATCCCTGTATTAATGTTGGGATACCATATATAGAAAATTTATTTAAGCGAGTAAAAGAATCTTTTGATCAAGGTCAAAAAAAAGTTGGGGTTGTCGGAGAAAAAAAGTATATGGATTTGGAGTATCTTCAGTCGGTCAAGGAAGATCTTATTTTATTGTATCGAGAAACCGTCCAGAAAGATTATCAAGAAGAAGAAATACTTTGTCTATTAGATGGAAGCCAACAAGACTTTGATACGATTCAATCCTATTACCGGACACAAAATCCGGATTTGTGGATTTTTTTAGGAGCCTACTCATTAAATATTGCTCAGTCGGTCTTTGACTTTCCTATTTATGGTTTTGTTCTCTTAGAAGAAGATATGATCTGTGCAGTTAAGCCCCTTCATCATTTGAATATAATTAGACGTCCTATGGGTGAAATGGCGAATAAGACAGTAGATAAAATTTTTGAACTCATATCTAAGAATCAAAAGACCACAGATGAAAAAATTCAAATCCCACCTTATTAATAATGAGCTTAATTTATAAAAAAAATAAGTATTAATAGTCTTTATTCTGTGATAAATTGTTGACTAAGGCAACACCGGAACTCGTTCCCAAACGCATGACTCCCATATGAATATATTCTAAAGCTATCTGTTGAGTTTTAATGCCACCGGCAGCCTTAACAAGAATTTTCCCTTGAGATGCTTCAAGCATCAGTATAAGATCTTCTTTAACTGCACCACTACTATTAAATCCGGTAGACGTTTTGATATATTCCGCACCGGAATCAATTATAATAGAACACATCTTTGTTATTTCTTCTTTGGTTAATAGACAAGTCTCAATAATTACTTTTAATAGCTTTGTCCCCATTGCTAATTTTATCTGACGGATTTCGTCTAAGATAAGATTATATTTTTTATCTTTTAGCATACCGATATTAATAACCATATCAATTTCGTCTGCACCGGTATTGATATAATGTTGGATTTCGGCAATCTTTGCTTGTGTACTCATTGCTCCAAGAGGAAAACCTGCGACTGCTGCAATCTTAACAGGAGAATCTTTGAGGGTTTGCTTGGCTAAGGGAATATAATAACCGTTAATACAAACGGCATAAAATTGATGTTGGATTGCTTCTTGGCATAATTGGTTTATTTGTTCACTTGTTGCTTCCGGTTTTAAAAGGGTATGATCGATATACGAATTAATTGTGGTCATAAGATGTTCCTAATATTAATATTTGTGATACGAGTAATCATTACGATGATAATTTTTGATGAATCCAATTTTTCCCTTCGATCATCCGAGTTACCAGCATAGAGGCGAGAGTATCTCCTGTCGCATTAATCATCGTTGCCGGAGGATCAACCAAATATCCTATGGTTGCGATAATCGGAAAAGCTTCCATCGGAAAGCCATACATCGAAACGATAAACATTTCACCAATCAAGCCGCCACCAGGGACTCCGGACATGACAACTCCTCCTAATAATGAAAGTAATAAGGCTCCGGCAAATGTTTCAACACCGGTAAAAGGAATACCGTAAATACCGAATAAAAAAGAAATTTTAAGAATCGTACTCAGAACCGTTCCATCCATGTGTGCTGTTGCTCCTATCGGAAGTACAATATCTCTAATATCTTTTGGAACTCCGATTTTTTCACAAGCCTCCAGATTGACGGGAAGGGTGGCGATACTGCTTTGTGTTGCTAAAGATGTCAATGCAGGACGCAAAATATATCGGAGACGTTTTACCCCTTCGACTCCTCCTGCAAGGAACGCATAAACGGGAAAGGCAGTAATAAAATAAACAATACAAAGAGGGTAATAAATTAACATGGCTCGGGTATAAGAGCCGATGAGATCTTGTCCGTATTGACCGACTAATGCAGCAAAATATGCACCTAAACCGATAGGGGCATAATACATGAGTACACCAATCATTTTAAGGAAAACAAGAGATAAAGCATCGAGAGCTTTAGCAATCATTTTTCCTTTTTCTCCGGAGAGATTAATACTCAAGCCAAAAATAAGTGTAAAGATAATTAACGGAAGCATATTTTTTTTAGAGAGCAGATTGACAAAATCATCGACGGTCAGTGCCGAAACAATTTGATCTGATGTTTTAAAAGGGGTTAACGCTTCCGCTGGAGGAATTTCTAAAATAACTCCTTGTGCGGGAGGAAATATTGTTACGACAGATAAAATTAATACTGCAGCTACCAAACCCGTTCCCACAAATACGATGAAGAGATTCTTGAGAATATTACCGAGTCGGGCGATACTTTGCATATTAGCAATCGAGCTACTAATGGTAACAAAGACCAAAGGAACGACGATCGTAAACATTGCATTGATAAAAATATCTCCCAGTGGTTTGAAGATAAGAGCATCTTTTTCCATGGTAATAC
>JBOFNI010000019.1:0-1343 GCA_051658845.1 Brevinema sp.
TTCTTTAGCATCATTCTGAACAAAGTCACAGTGGTAGCTGACGCGTTCCACTTTGAGCCCATTTCTTCACCCCACACGTTCTGTAGTTTCTGGATGAACTCTGTGACACTTACGCCATCTTCCAGCTTTAGTTGTTCCACACGCCCTGGATCTGCCTTCGTTGGGTACATTTTTCTCAAAGTATTCCACAGAGCATTTCGTCGTGGACCCAGGGGTCTCGCATCTTCCCGAGAGTCCTCAGCCTCAATTCCTCGGTCCACCTCTCTCAGTATCTCAACTGTCCTGGCTTTGCCCAGTGTTTGAGACAGTATTGCTTTTACGTCCCCCACAGCCAGCTGGTATCCGGCTGTCTGCTCCTCGAATCGGGTAATCCATTTCTGTGCCCCATCGCAAATGTTTGGGAGTCTGGATATAAGTCCTGTCACATCCATAAATGTCCATGGAACATATCGTTCTTCCTGACCCCTCACAATCAGGGGGTATTGTGTTACCACCTGCTGTTTCTTCTCCAGCAATCTTTGTGAAACCCGTATCGGTTCTTCTTCCTGCCTTTCTTTCGTCGCTCTCCCCATGCCTTTTATCTGTCTGCAGCACTCCCCCACCACTTCATCTCTGTCTTCTTCTAGGTCACCAGCGTATATGAGGCTTCTGCTGCGTTCTTGTAGTTCTCCGATATCGTGTAGCAAACCACTTGTCGCCTCGAGCGTTTCTCTGTGCATGTCGATACCTCTGTTTGCCAGACGTGCCTGGCTCGCTGTCAATTTCTCCGCATAGTTGTACTTTTGCTTGATGTCTTCCAGCACCCTCTTACTCTCCTCTGTCATGACCTCACGCCACTGCCTCATCTCTGCCAGTTGAGCCTCTCTCTCCTTCATGTCAGCTTTCCACTGCTGGGGCTCGCACCGACCGTTGTCTGCATTCAGCTGCACTTGGCCACGAATCTCCACCCACTGTGTTTCGTCCTCACTGCTCTCACTCCTGCTGTCTTCCTCTGTGGACAGATCATCTTGATCATTTTGTGTGCATACTGTATGTACTGACCTTGAGCGTGACAGCCGCTCTTTTATTTTTTTCTGGTCCATCTTTCTCTTTGTCTCCTTCAGTGCGGACGGGCGTGCCTCCTGCTCTCGCTTTCCCTGCCAGTTCTCATTTGGAGTGCTCGTTTTCTCGGTGTTAGATCGCATTCTGGTTCCCCCCTGTCTGTAGTCATCGTCGGCTGCATCACGTCTCTCTCTCTCATCTTCTGTGTTCCAGTGAGAGCTCTGGTGTGCCTCCTCGTCGTTGAGCTGTATCAAGTCCCACTCACCATCTTGGTTCTGTTCAGCACTGCCATCATTAACTCG
>JBOFNI010000020.1:0-3510 GCA_051658845.1 Brevinema sp.
CCGGTGCTGTTGTAGAACGGTTAGAAAAAACCTTTACCCGAAATGAAACGGAAAAATTATATCTTAACAATTCTTCTGCAAATACTGTAGGAGTTAATTTTACACAAACAATGACAGAATTAAAAATGGCTGAATTTGCACATCAAGCGGCATTAAATATCGGTGCCAAACTAATGCCAACAACATTAATGGATTTTTTACGTTAATTTAATAGCTATTGTATTTGAAAAAATAAATTATATACTATATGGAGGATTTAATTGTGCCAATAGTTAACACAAGAGAATACGGAGAAATTGAAGTTTCTGAACATAGTAAAATTGTTTTCCAAAAACCGATCTTTGGGTTTGAACGATTATTGGAATATTATTTGATCCCTTTGGAAGAACCGGAAAATTTTTCTTTGTTACAAAGTAAAGACGATAAGGATATTTCTTTTATCCTAACACAGCCTCGTTTATTTATATCGGATTATGTTTTAGATATTGATGATGCCGATGCGGAATTGCTGGCTATCGAAAATCATGAAGATATAGCAGACTATGCTATCGTAACCATTCCTCAAAATATCGAAGATATCACCATGAATATTTTAGGACCTATTGTAATCAATACAAAAAATAATTATGCGGTTCAGAGTATTTCCAACTGTCCTCATTATTCGACAAAATGCGGATTATTTGCAAAAAAAGAAACAGTAGCTCTTGCAAATAAGTAAGGAGGATTTGTGCTTGTTTTATCACGGAAAGAAAACGAATCAATTATTATTAACGACGAGATAGAAATCAAAATTATCCAAATAAAGCCGGATCAAGTAAAAATAGGAATTGTTGCCCCAAAAGAAGTTCGGATTCTACGACAAGAGATTTTCCAAGAAATTATTAAAGAAAATCAAATGGCTCAGCAAAAAACATCTTTGAATCATTTAAAAGATTTAATGAAAAAAAACAACAAATAGTTGTCTTTATTTCAATCTTGTTTTATCATATAAGGAAAGGATAATATTTTTTATATATTATCTTATTCTATCAAACAAAATAATAATTCATTCGGCTCAAAGACCGAAATGAGAGGTTCTGATGAAATATACAAAAATACTATCGCTGTTAAGTATCTTAACAATCGTTGCTTGTGGTGGTAATGCCCTTCAACCAACAGATTTAGCAGTACAAGCTATGGAAAGAGCCAGAGCAGCAGAAGCTGATATTTATGCTCCCCAAGAATATGCTGTTGCAGAAGATTTATTTAATCAGATGAATACAGCACTCGAAAATGGAGATCAAAACCTTGCTAATCAATTAGCTCAAGAAGTTGTTGATGCTGCCAACAAAGCGACCGATGTCGCCCGTAAAAATAAAGCCACAACCCTGATCGCTAAACTCAAACAAAGTTTAGCTACCGCTGCAAGTATTGGTATAGATCAAGAACATCCCGATATTTATGCACAGGCTACACAATCGTTAATCGATGCAGAAAATTTTTACCAAATGTCTGATTACGAAAAAGCAATTGCATCTGCTCAAAGTGGTTTAGACCTCCTAGAACCCCTAATCGGAGGCTCTGAGTCTCTCGCCTTAGCAAATCTCAATAGAGCACGAGAATTATTAGACAGAGCTTATAAAACAACTGATTTAACCCAAACGGAAGACCAGCTCTTGGAAATTTCCAATCTGATTGAACAAGCATCGGAAGAATACCAAAACCAACAGTATAGCGACAGTATCCAATCTTCTCAAACGGCAATCGATTGGCTCAACGAATTACTCGAAAAATATCCTAACGACGCCGCTATTTCTATTAACGTCAATCAAAACGACAATCTGCAGCTCCAAGCTTATGACCTCCTTCGTCGTTTGGAATCGGTTTTGGCGTTTATCAAAGAAGAATATGGAAATTCAACTACTCCTCCAAGTATGGAATATGAAGAAGAAATGGGATATAACGAAGAATACGTTAATGATGATGAATTAGAAATCTTCCTCTATGAAGAAGAAATAGAAATAGACGAAATTGCCTACTTCCCTCTTACGTTCAAAGCACAAAATCAAAATTATACCAATACGATGGAAGCTACTGCTGTCCTTGATGATAGTGAACCAATTACGATCAAAATGATTGAAGCCTTATATAATTCGGCACAAAACTATTATAACACAGGTAATTATCTTAACTCTATTGATGACTCTCGTGAAGGTCTTCGCTTGGCAGATTTATTCCTTGCGAATCAAACCCTTACAAACCACACAGTTATCAAAGGAGATACCTTATGGGATATTTCTGGTGCTATTTACAAAACACCATGGTTATGGCCTAATATTTGGAGAGCAAACAAGCTCAAAATTAAAGATCCTGATCTTATTTATCCTAGACAGGAATTCCGCATTCCTCCTGCACCAATCTCTCAATAAATCAAAAAAAAGCACCTCTATTATGGGGTGTTTTTTTTTATCAATAACTCGCTCTATTTAATAATAAATATTCTATACAAAATATGGCTTTTTTATCACTAATATGGTATAATATTAAAGATGAGTTAGTATTGTAATTAAAGATTATTTAGTATTATTTCTACCTAAGGAAATATTATGAAAAAAATTACAGCACTAATAGTACTGTTCGTTGCGTGTGGACAACAAAATATCCAACACACTGAAGCAGCCGTACAAGCAATGGAGAGAGCTAGAGTCGCCGAAGCTCCTATATATGCTTATCAAGAGTATTCTATCGCTGAAAACTTATTCAATCAGATGAATCGTGCTCTCGAAACAAATAATATCGATCTTGCCAATCAAGTAGCAATATCTGTGGTTGAAGCTGCCAATAAAGCCACCGACACTGCTCGAAGAAATAAAGCAGCAATACTAATTGAACGCTTAAAACAAGCTTTAGCAGTAGCTCAAAAAACCGGTGTTGATAAGGAATATCCTACAGAGTATGCACAAGCCTCACAACATCTTCTCGATGCAGAAAACGCTTACCAAAAAAATGACTATCAACAAGCAATTTCATCTGCCCAGCAAGGATTAGATATTTTAGCCGGATTATATAATGGTTCTTTATATACCGTTATCAAAGGCGATACTCTTTGGTATATTTCCGATAAGTTTTATCGTAATCCCTTACTATGGCGAAATATATGGGAAGCCAATAAAACGATTATTAAAGATCCGCACTGGATTTACCCCAAACAACAACTTACGATTCCGAACGCTTTAGAACAATAAAAAAAATAAGCATCTCATTAAGAGATGCTTATTTGATTGAAATACCAAAATATTTATGCAGATTCTACAAGCTTAACGATTAATCGTGTCGTATCAATAAGATCTTTTACTCGGATATACTCATCAACACTATGGATTGCTTCCATCCCTACACTAATAACTGTCGATTGAATTCCTTTAGTAGAATAAACATTCGCATTAGTACCACCACAAGATTCTTTATAGTTTGGTACAATACTAATGTCTGTTAATCCTTGGGCGATAAATTGGATAATATCTGAAGAAG
>JBOFNI010000021.1:0-1293 GCA_051658845.1 Brevinema sp.
TGATTCCTTTAAAAGAGGAGTGCCATACTATATTTTGACTTTTTTTTGCGATTACTTCAACTAAGTAACAGTGATCGTTAGGATTTATAATAATATGCTGTTGCATTTTCATATATGTTGCTTGACTAGATGATGAATTCATAGTATTATGTTTGTTTTTTAATTCAACAAATATTTTTTGGCTTGTACTTGGATTTGTATATATCATATCAAATCCTTTTAAAGGAACTTCACAGTTTGGTAAATATTTAAAAATGTTTTGATGAAAATAGCCTACGATATTAGAGTGGGTCTTATCCCTTTGTCTTTGGATTTCTATAATAATAGTATCTTCAAAAGTTTTTTTTGATACTCTTTGGTCAAATAGCAATTTAATAGGATCTACTAAATTACTATTAAATTTCTTTAAATCCATACTATCCAGTGTTTTTAAATATTCTAAAATAGTTTGCTTTACATGTATGTATAAATTATCATCTGTAATAAATCCTAATTTATACATTTAAATTTCCTAGAGCTTGGTATATTGATTCTCCTATTTGCTGAGCAAAATTAATAGGTACAGCATTCCCTATTTGTTTGTAGATATTACTGGTTATTCCTTTAAATACCCAGTGGTCAGGAAAAGATTGGATTCGTGCATATTCTCGAGTAGTGAAAGGACGTGTTTCTTCTGGATGGCATCGTTCTGTTTGACCTTGAGCGGGTGAACATGTAAGAGTTAATGACGGCTCCTCCCAAGATAAACGCCTTGCAATACCAGTACGTCCACCTGTTAAAAAATAACTTCCTTTCATATATTCTTGTGCTATATGATCAGGTAAATCTCGCCAGCATCCTCCAGCTGGGACTAATTCCAACACTGCTTTTTTCTTTTCTGGGTATAAAAAACCTTCTGACTTAGGTACATTGTTTAATACATCTTTTAACACTGGTTTATACTTATTAGGTATGGGGTATGAGAAAACAATCTTATTTGTTAAATCGTTTCTTATACCTATAATAACAATTCGTTGTCTTTTTTGAGCTACATTGTAATCCCATGCGTTTAATACTTTCCATTGTACATGATATCCAATTTCTTCAAATGATTTGATCATTGTTTCTAATGTTTTACCTTTATCATGAGATACTAATCCTTTAACATTTTCGGCAATAAACATTTTAGGTTGTAATTTCTCAAGAAATATCGCATAATGATAAAATAACGATCCTCTAGTATCTTCTAATCCTTTTTTTTGACCAGCATAGCTAAATGCTTGGCAAGGATAGCCTCCTGACAATAAATCTAAC
>JBOFNI010000022.1:0-1586 GCA_051658845.1 Brevinema sp.
ATTGAGATTGTTCGTCGTGCAAAAGTTCGTCGTGCAAAACTTTACTTCTTGAGAGGACGTTTTGGTAAAGCCGCTCGTCTTAAAGAAATGCCCCTCAAAAAAGGTGAGAACAAAAAAATACAAAAATAATAAAAAAATAACGCTGAATCAGCGTTATTTTTTTGAGATTAATCATGTTATCCATTGCAGATGATAAAAAAATACTGGTATCCCATTGTTTAGATAATCAATCTATTATCGGTACTGATGAAGCAGGACGAGGACCTTTAGCGGGTCCTTTGGTGGTGGCCGGTGTATTATTTCCTGATAATGTAGTGATTCCTGATGTCTTTGACTCAAAAACATTGAAAGAGAAGAAAAGAGAATCCTTAGCCTTGCAGATTCAAGAACAAGCTCTTGCTTATCATATTGAAATACTTTCCTTAGAAGATATTGAGGCAATGAATATCTATCAAGCATCAAAATGGGGGATGATTTCTTGTTTTTATGCGATTCAAAAGAAGGTAAACTGTAAGATTTTATTGACCGATGCCATGAAGATTAATACAAAAGAACTTCCAAATGTATCGGTGATTTCTTTGATAAAAGGAGATCAAAAAAGTTTTCATATTGCAGCAGCTTCGATTTTGGCAAAAACAACGAGAGATAGGATTATGAAAGAACTGCATTTGGAATATCCTTATTATGACTGGGATAAAAATAAAGGCTATCCGACACGATCTCATCGAGAAGCTCTTAAAAAATACGGAATTAGCCCTTACCACCGTAAGGGCTTTAAATTATTATAATTTTTTGTAGGTGTTAATCTTGAGATTTAAAATGGTTTCTTTTTATAATGAAGCAGTACCGTATGATCCTCGTGAATAACATTGATAAGACGAAGAGAGATACTGTTGTTTGCTTGTGGGAATAGACGTATTCCTTGACCTAAAATAGTAGGGACGATACAGATAATATATTCATCAATAAGATCTTGCTCGATCCATTGGTGAATAAAATGTCCTCCTCCAAGAAGCCAAATATTTTTATCTTTTTCTTGCTCAAGAAATAGTGTAATATCCGAATCGGTACTATGTTGATTCGGTAGCTTTCTACTTGTCCAAACTTTATAGTCTATTCTTGTAGGATAAGGCCAAGCATCAGGACTGAGTGTTGTTATAATCTGATCGTAAGTCTTCCTTCCCATGAGGATTAGATCGATATTACTAATAAATTCTTCATAAAATGCTCCCATTTTTTCGCCTACATTCTGAGGAAGCCATTGAATCCCCCCATCAGGATCAGCAATATATCCGTCTAAACTTTGTGCAATATATAAAATCACTTTTTGTGGCATGGTACTCTCTTTTTGTATCAGGATAGTTATAAATGTTATCCCTATCATTTTCTTTATGATAGTATCGGAGCTTTTCTTATTTATCTTTAAAGATTAATACCTGATCTTTGTAGTCTAAATATACGTCTTCTTGTAGTGATCCTTCAATCAATTTTAAGGCTAAAGGATTTAAAAGCTGATCTGTAATGACTCGCTTGAGAGGGCGTGCACCAAATTCCGGATCGAATCCTTCTTGAGCCAAATATTCTTG
>JBOFNI010000023.1:0-3259 GCA_051658845.1 Brevinema sp.
GGCTCATCCCAAAAAAATCGTTAATAGATGAAATAATCGGTTTAATATTAATAATATTCTGAGGGGAAAGGTCTTCGATTTCCCTTGTTGATAATTTTTCGTAGATTGATTTTTCTACCGTAATAAAAGCCGCACTAATCACATCGACAATTAATTCGCTCACACTGCGGACACGACGATTCCCTAAGTGATCTACATCGTCAATGGGTGCTTCTTCATTGGAAACGGCAATCAAATGATTTAAGGTTAAAGAAATATCCTCAAACGATAAGGTAAACGATTCTAATAAGGCATCTCTATCTTGTTTTGGAAGCTCTTGATATAGTTTCATTACCAGCTTATAACGTCCCACTTCCCCCAAATCATAATAACGATTGTTAAAAAACATATTGTTGAGATCACGAACAATTACATCAAAAGGAGCTGCTTCACCAGGGTGAAGAATACTATAGATTTTTTTTACCGCTTTTTGGAGATTATCCTTAGTGTCGTCTTTTTCTAAAGTGTTGACTAAGGCACGATTTTTTAGAAGAGAATCTCCATTGATAATTTTAATCGAAGGAATCCCTTTTTGGAATAATTGATTCACCGTATTAGGGAATAATTTATCCATTGCAGAAACAATAGCCTGCCCTTCTTCGTCTAAAATAGTTTCTCCAACGTACTGTCCGACTAATTTAGAAATTGCTTCAGAGTCAGAGTTTAGAGAAATACTAGTCATCTCAAAAAAACGAGAAACGATATCTTCTACCGTCATTCCTAAAGAAAGTAAAAGTGTTGTTACTAAGACTTTACGACGGGAATCAATCCGAACATACATAAGGTCTTTTTTACTATCAATAAGAAATTCTAACCAAGATCCTTTTTCCGGAACAATTTTTGCAGCAAATTCTTTGTTTTTTGCACTAAAGAGTACACCAGGAGATTTATAAATTTGGTTTACAACAACCCGTTCCGCACCGTTAATAATAAAAGTACCACGATCAGTCATCAAAGGAAAATCACCGATATAAATATCTTTTTCTTTGATTTCCCCTGTTTTTCGATCAATTAATCGAAAAATTACTTTAACCGGAGAACTAAAGGTAAGATTTTTATTAAACGCCTCCACTTCTGAATATTTCTTTTCACCAATTTCGTAGCTAACATATTCGATAATAATATTCCCGTCTGTACTTTCTATAGGAAATACAGAACGAAAAACGCCCTCTAAACCTGTCGCTTCCCGCTGTTTTATCGGAACATCTTCCTGTAAAAATTCTTTAAAAGAATCCAGCTGGATAGCCAACAAATCCGGGGCATCCGTTTGTGTTTGAAATTCGGCAAAAGAAACACGCTTACTGTGTTGAGCCATAGATTTTCTCCATTATTTCTTTGAATTACCAAGAAACTTTAATCATTTCTAGGTGTGGATATTTAAAATAAAAACATCTACATACCCCTATATAAAGATAGAAGTATGTAGGAATATAAATAGAAAAATAAAAGTTTCAAGGGAACTACTTGATTTCTACAGTAGCTCCGGCAGCTTTAAGTTTTTCGGCAATTTGATCAGCTTCTGCTTGTTCGATATCGGCTTTAAGAGGGGTTGCTCCAGCACTTTCTGCCATTTCTTTTGCTTCTTTGAGTCCCAATCCTGTCAGTTCACGAATTGCTTTAATCACTTCGATTTTACTGGATCCAGGGTCTTTCACAAAGACGGATACAGTAGAAACTTCAGCTACCGCACCGGCATCACCACCAGCAGCAGGAGCTGCAGCAACTGTTGCCTGTACATCAAATTCTACTTCGATTTTTTTACGAAGCTCATTTAATTCAAGAACAGTCATTTCTTTAATGATGTCAAAAACTTTAGTTACGTTGTCAGCCATTTTTTTCTCCTATGATCGTAGAAAGATTTTCTTTCTTATTACTATAATTATTCAACAAGTCTGTTGATAAAATGCTTAAATAAATTTAAGCTTCTTTTTCTTTCTTATCTGCAAGGGCTTCCAAAGTCCCATTGAACATAGAAAGAACAGAATTTAAGCCTCCGGCAATCATCGCAATTAATTCGATTCGTCCCGGAAGTTTGGATAATTCTATAATCTCTTCTTTAGAGTATTCTTTTTTTGAAACGACTCCCGCTTTAAAAGCCAATAAGTCGTGTTCTTTAGCAAATTTTCCCAATACTCTTAATGTTGCCATCGCATCATCTTTACCGAGGACAATCATCGTCGATTCTTTAAGATGCTCATCCATAGAAGTAATATTATTCTCATGTAAGGCATGCTTAAGAAGGCGATTTTTAATCACTTGGGCTTTAGAATTGGCTTCAAAAAGATTTCTTCGAAGTGTATTCATATCAGCAACTGTTAGTCCCTGAAAAGAACACACTGCAAAACCATCTGATTCGGCAATATTTTGGATAAGGGTTTTGGTTAATTCAATTTTTTCCGCTTTTTTTAACATGATTCCTCCCTATGCCGTCACTTTCTTATGATCGATTCTTACGGCAGGTCCCATGGTAGAGGTTAAGGTTAAACTTTTGATGTATTCCCCTTTAAGATCGCTGGGTTTGTTACGGATAATTAATTGATGAACCGCTAACACGTTCTCTGCAATTTGCTGTTCGGTTTTTGATTTTTTACCGACAACAATATGAAAATTCCCTGTCTTATCACCACGAATCTCAATTTTCCCTGCTTTAAACTCTTTAACCACGCGCTCTATCTCTGTCGTTACATTTCCTGTTTTAGGAGAAGGCATTAATTTTCTTCGACCTAATCCAGAAGCAACCACAGCCAAACGAGGCATCATATCAGGAGTAGCAACCACCGCATCAAAATCAAACCATCCGTCTTTGATCTTTTGAATCAAATCATCCGATCCGATAAAATCCGCACCGGCTTTTTTTGCATCGGTTGCATGATCTCCCTCGGCAAAAACAAGCACTTTGACCTCTTTACCAATATTATGAGGCATAACAAGGGTATCTCGGATACTATGTTTTTGTTTGATATTTAGATTGTAGTGTAACTCTATTGTTTCATCGAACTTAGCATCTGCCAGTTCTTGGGTCATTTTTACACCATCCTCTAAACTATAAACTTGAGTTAAATCAAATTTTTTAATATTTTCAAGCTTTCGCTTTGGACCTTTATAACGAATGCCCTTATGAATAAGTGTACCCATATTAAGCCTCCGTCTCAACACCCATATTTCTCGCTGTTCCTTCAATAATACGCATTGCTGCTTCTATTGTGAATGCATTGAGATC
>JBOFNI010000024.1:0-10551 GCA_051658845.1 Brevinema sp.
CACACCACGTTGTCATCCACGAGCAGTACTGTGAGGGGAAGAAAAAGAAAAACAAGTTAGCATGTATGAATTAAGGAAAAACATCTTAATCTAAAACATTTTAACATGTAAATATTCAAACACACACACACACATTCACACATACCTGATGATGATCTGTCCGTTCTTGGTCTTTTCTGTGCCGGTGTCTGTGGTATAAAATTATCACGCTGAGGTTCCTCAGCATGAACCTGCGCCCGAGTAACTGTAACGGCTTCACGCTTGAGTTTGCTGGGCCTATCACTTCTTTTACGTCCACAAGCGCCCGTCCTGTCTACAAGGCTTGATAGTCCTTCTGAAAGACACAAAAAAATTAAAATAAAACTCATGAAACCACATTAATAATAATGAAATATCCTTACTGAAAAACACTTACTGATCGGATATATTTGCGTGGTTTCTGACTCTACACGCCCCGATGTAGAGCTTTGCTCTGGTTTTGGACGTGCTGTTTAGAATTTGTAGGAAAAATATTTACATGATTATGCAGCAACAATAACAAACCGTATATAGTTATATAACACATAATTGGTATGCACGTCTTACCACTCGCTTGGTTCAGAAATTGAAGTTCTTCAACAATTTTGGAAAGGTCTAAATCACACACAGCACCTGGAGCATTAGAGAACCTGTTTAAACACCTTGGTATCAGTCTGTGAATCTCTTATAAGTAATTACTAGCATCAAGAATAGCACAGGTAAAATAAATAAATAAACACTTACCATTCATATATTTGGCCATCTTGTCTTGAAACACGTTCATGCCAAAATGACGAAGTCTTCAAAGAAAAACTGAAGCTTGGGAACGATGTTTCACTTGCACCAAACAAATGTCGTTCAGAGAAGTAAGATATGACAATGACCATAGGGGCAAGAGACCCCTTTTTAAACAACAAATCATTAATCATTAACACATATGATATCCAGATAGGTCTGAGGGATCGCCACAAGGAGTACAATGTCTTCTGTGTTTTTTTTACTTACTATATTCTAACCTTATTTAAACAACATTTCAGGATGTGGGAAAGGAAGGAAACAACACCATTAAATGTTGTTTAAATAAGGTTAGAATATAGTAAGTAACAAAACACAGAAGGCATTATCCCTACAAACATCTCAGCTTGTGGGAACGGCCTTCAGGTGTGTAAAATCAGGTCAAGAAACAACAACCATAAAACCCATTACAGGCAGAGGGATCGCCACAAGGATACAGAATGGCACTCTCCCTACAAACAGGGGGGGGGGGTCTAGCACACGTCATATAACAACACCACTTAAATTTTAAACCAGGACCTGCCAAGCCACTCATAAACTCAGTCTGCATCCTTCAAGAAATACATGATTTTCATACAGGACAATGCTCCATCACACATGTCCAAGTACTCCACAGAGTGGCTGGCAAGAAAGGGTCTAAAAGAAGAAAAACTAATGACATGGCCTCCTTGTTCACCTGATCTGAACCCTATAGAGAACCTGTGGTCCATCATCAAATGTGAGATTTACAAGGGGGGAAAACAGTACACCTCTCTGAACAGTGTCTGGAAGGCTGTGGTTGCTGCTGCACGCAATGTTGATGGTGAACAGATCAAAACACTGACAGAATCCATGGATGGCAGGCTTTTGAGTGTCCTTGCAAAGAAAGGTGGCTATATTGGTCACTGATTTGTTTTTGAATGTCAGAAATGTATATTTGTGAATGTTGAGATGTTATATTGGTTTCACTGGTAAAAATAAATAATTGAAATGGGTATATATTTGTTTTTTGTTAAGTTGCCTAATAATTATGCACAGTAATAGTCACCTGCACACACGGATATCCTCCTAAAATAGCTAAAACAAACTAAAAACTACTTCCAAAAATATTCAGGTTCATTGAGAACATGGTTGTTGTTCAATAATAAAATGAATCCTCAAAAATACAACTTCCCTAATAATTCTGCACTCCCTGTAAAGTCTCCAGTAATCCGTCTCATTTATCATTTCTCAGCAACTATCTCTTCAGTTATCTGTTTATTAAGTGAGTGCCAGTCTAAACTTAATCAGAACAGGCTTTCCTAATAGTAATCTTGTCTGGCCGCTTCCTGTTTGCTAAAAACAAAATAAAAGTTTGGTCTTTATAAAATAAAAGTCACAGACTCTATATCATACCTGGTGATGAAGACACACATCTGTGGTGGAAGTTCTGACTACACAATGCTTCCTGGAGTGTTTGGTTAATGTAGCTTAAATACCCAACTGAAGGGATGATCGCTATAGTGGGGTCGTTAGTGAATCTGCAATACAGGTTTCCTGGAGGGGAAAATATCTTGAAAGTACCTTTAACTGTTGTTAGATTAGTAAAAATCTGAGCCTTTTACTGATCTCACCATGATCTTTAAAATAATACCAAATATCACAGCATATAGAATACACAAGGTTACATTTGTTAAAAAGACTAAAACCTTTTTAAAAGATAGAGGCTTTAACCCCCCTTTTTTAGATATCTGGATCAGACCATAATTTTATTGCTTTATAGGGGTTTCATTTCCACAGGTGATTGCCTACACACCTGATAGCAAATCAGTTTTGTTCCTACTAAACTGAACATTCTGAAAGATGATGAAATGTAAACTTTGCTTTAAATCATATGTCCTGTTGTTTTCCCTCCTATTGGTCCTCATTACAGAAAGTCAAACAAAAACAAGTCAATTAATACTTCATTCAGTTTAACTTCTTTTGATTGTCACAGCACAGTTTGGGCAAATCTGGATCTATAGTCAGCAACAGTGGTGTGTGTTATTATTTCAGGTGAACTGCTGCTCTGAAGGTGTTTTGCTCTAAATTTGAGAGGGTATATTTCCTCACAGTGTATATTCTTGCTCATAGTTTAAGGAGGTATTTAAAATTGTTCTTGTTGTGTTTTAACAGTCCTGCTGCAACATGGAGCCAATCCAAGCATTCCAAATACAAAAGGAAAGACTGCGCTAGATCTGGCTGAGAATTCCACCAAGGCAGTCTTGGCCGGTGAGCTCACATTTATGTTGTTACACACTGTTTGAGAAATAGCAGTGTGTTCAGTATTATTGCTTAAACAAAGCCTTCCTAGGTGGTTGGGTTCTTGTGGTTGCATTCTCACATGTTTGCTCTTTACACAAACAAATCTATTGGTTTTTTCCCCCCCACACAGGAGGAGAGTATTAAACAGACAAGCTCCTCGAGAGTGCAAGGTACCGTAACCTTTGACTCCAAAGCTGCCTCCAAGCTTTTAGCAATCTATAACTTTTTTTGCTGTCTTGAATGTACCTGAGTTTTGGGTGTTTTCTGTGCAGGAATAGAAACAAGGAGATGTCATTGAGTTTGATTGCTACTCTGAATGTAAACTGTCACACCAGTGCTGGTGATAAGGTATTTCAGTACCATGTACATAACCATAAGACTTTCTCTTCATTTCAAACTTTGGTGTCCACACTTACGACCTTCAGACGCTGTTAAAGTACAAAAATCATGCAGAGGATGTACACAACAAACGTTGTTTCATTTTACTGTGTACTGCATCTGCTCTATATGGATAAAGTGACAATAAAGCTTCTTGAACCTGAAACTTGAACTAGATTTTACAGTGGGGCAAAAAAGTATTTAGTAACCCGTTCACTCACTCGAAAAAAGCTAATAAATACAACTGCAAATACACTTTACCATTATGTGTTTTTTTTTTAAATCTGCCGTTACGAGGGGAACCATTAACGAGACAAAGATCAGAGGAAATCCGAAAAAACGGGTACGTTTAATTATACAGGCAGGGAAAAAAGGACGGAATACCGGAGCGCGAGGAAGTGGGGAAAACACGGGAGACAGGAGAGCGTGGAGCGCGTGGGTCTGCCGTTACGAGGGGAACCGTTAACGAGATCAGACCGCAAGCTAGAGGAAAGTGACGGGTTAAATGGTGTGGCGGTGATGAAGGGGAAACGAGTGACAGGTGAACGGAATTGTGACTGTGGCATAAAGTGACGAGAAAGGAAGTGGCTCGTGATAGGAGTGCGCTAGGAGATGGAGTGAGCAGACGTGGACGTGAGGTGAGTGTGACAGGCATAACTAACTACACCAATAACAAAACTAAAAAAAAATGATCACCAACCATGAGTGTTGTAATTCAACCCAAACCGGAAAATGTCCTTTATTGCTATGTCATTAAATCCGGTTTGGGCTGATAGTGTAAGAAAGTCAGTACATAATCCTCGATGGTGGAGGTGCCTTGACGAAAGGCTAGCATGCGGTCACCGGCTGCTGGGTTCATTTTATAGGTCGGTCTTTCTGTAACGTACAGACAACTGAAGGCGAGCGTGGTGTTGAGAACCCAAGTGCAGCTTTTATTTAATAAACGTGAATCAACTAACAAACACCCACTACCGAACATATAACAAGAAACAATAAACACTAAACAATTACCATTAAACTTAACATTAACCTAACAAACATACAAACACCCAAAACCAACTATGAAACATTAAACACTCCAACCTGACTTGACATCAACCAACATGGAAACACCAACTAAACTAGACAAAGACAAGACTTGAACATGGCCTAAAGACTTAACATAAACAACAAGCATAGACTTAACATAAACAACAAGCATAGACTTAACATAAACAACAAGCATAGACTTAACATGAACAACAAGCATAGACTTAACATGAACACACTCACCAATAGCAATTACAAGAACAAACCAGAATACCAAACAAAGACCGACCAAGGACCGGACAAAACCAGGCACTATTTATACTAAACAAACTGAAAGTGACAAAACAGGAAGTGACAGGACAAGCATGGCTAAGCTAACTAGCATAGACCAACATGCTAGCGTTAGCTTAGCCAGGCTAGAAAAAGGACAAAGACAAGACAGGAACATTAAACAAGACATGGAACATAACACAAGGCATACACAACATGAACATGACAAAACCCTTACAGTAAGATGCTGCTGATGAGGGGTGCCAATGTAAACGCTATGACAAAAGAGTAAGTCCCAAACACGTTGTGTTACTGTCTTTCAGCTTAATAGTGTGATATGCACACTCAATACCAGGGAAGGACTGTTGAATGTGGTAATATTTGGTTAAAGTGTAAAAAGCTGTTCACTGAGTGTTTGTTAAACCTCCTAAAAGTCTGAATATCATATCAGTTTTTTTTCTACAAAATGGCACTTGAATTGTTATAGTTTAACTATTATTCTGTCTAGAGTTTAACTCCTATTATTAACTTTAGTCCTCATAGTTTAAAAAGTATTGTTCCTGTTTTTTTGTTAGTTATTGATCATCTTAAAACATGCTTCAAACATAAAAATTTTGTGCAAAATTACCAACCAGAGTTGTCCTGACTTGTTTTTGTTTGCACAGCAATTTTTTGAGTGCAAACGACTGTCAGGATAAAATGAGCGTTTAATTGGGGACAAAAAAGGGAAAAAATGCTTTTCTGAAGGCTGTTGTTACACCGCAGTTTTGGAGTGTAGTGGGAAAAAAATACCATCTTAGCATCTTGTTAACATTTTTTCTCAGCCTCCTGACGCCACTGCATCTCGCTGCCGAGAAGTCACCCGATGACATCACTGAACTGTTGCTGAGGCACAAAGCCGAAGTAAGTGCTGTTATCAACCAATTGTATGAAAAACGTACATTAAAATGAGCTGCGAATTCTTGCTGCTGCTTGAAGTGAAGTGCAAGAGTGCAAGAGTCAATGTTGTGTACAGGTCAATGTGGTGGACATTCAGGGACAGACACCCCTGCACAAAGCCGCTCAGCACAGACATCTCCAGAGCTGCAGACTGCTTGTTCACGCCGGCTCAGACCCGCACATCACCTCACTTTGGGATTTGCAGCATTTCAACTGTTTGACCAAAACCTCCAGGACATACTGCGCTGTGGTGCTGGTGAGAGAGCTGACTTACAGGAACATACAGTCACATGACACTCATTAAACAGTGATGCTGCTGGTAGATGACACCAATCACACTTCACACTTTCCTTCTCCTCTTTTTTATCATCCTTTTCGTCTTCCTTTTTGCTTTCTATCTTTTACTTTTCTTTACAGAGGTAAAGCCACATTTAAAAGGAGGTAACTTTTTAAATCCTTTAAATATTTTACTAATGTGCTGTTTTTGCTTTTCAACAGCATTGGTAAAAACAGCACTGGTGCTTCAATCCCAAATAATTAAAATACTTTTGTCCAGAAAACAACCCTTCAGTGTCACTGGCGCTGTGGTATAATGGGTTATAAAGCCAGCACATACAAGGCACTGTTACGATCCAGGCAACCCGGAGTTAATTCTGGCTTAAGGCCTCTCCAGTCTTGCCTCACTTTCTCTCCTAAATAACTAAAAAATAAGTAAAGAAAAACTTCAGTTTGAAAAACATTTAATAAACATACAAAACGGTGACATTCCATGTCCCAATGGCCAGATTCTTTGTCCAGGGTTTGGGTCGCCTGGGCCACCGCTCATGACTGCCGCCCAAACCACATTGCACCGACCCCTGATGATCCTTCCTGCGGGTGGTGAGCCTACTGGAAGGCGAGCCAACGTCACTCCTTCGGGCTGTGCCCAGCCGGGGCACGGAGGCAAAGACCCGGCCACCAGGCGTTCGCTTATGCGCTCCAACCCCAGGCCTGGCTCCAGGGCAGGGCCCCGGTAACGCCGATCCGGGCGGCGTAACGGTCCTTGTTTTTTACTTTAAAAACAAGGGCGCAGGGTGGCGGGGCGCTCCCTCGGAGATAGGGTGAGGAGCTGTCATCCGGGAGGAGCTCGGAGTAGAGCCGCTGCTCCTTCGCATCAAGAGGAGTCAGCTGGGGTGGCTCGGGCATCTGTTAAGGATGCCTCCTGGTCGTCTTCCTAAGGAGGTGTTCCAGGCATGTCCCACCGGGAAAAGGCCCCGGGGAAGACCCAGGACACGCTGGAGGGACTATGTCTCACAGTTGGCCTGGGAACACCTTGGAATCCCCTCGGAAGAGCTGGAGGAGGTGTCTAGGGAGAGGGAAGTCTGGGCATCCTTGCTTAGACTGCTGGCCCCGCGACCCGGCCCCGGATAAGCGGAAGATAATGGATGGATGGATTGACAAATCGGTGAACATGATAACATGCACCTTATATTTTTAAGAGTGCTCTGATTAAGATTCATGATTTATTGACAAAGAACAAAAAGTGAGTTTACACCTCTAACTGTCTCAGCAGAATTGTTCTGTATTAAAAAACACATTTAGCATCAGTTTTCAGTAAATCTCTTCTATTTGATTTCATCCTATTATCCATTTTATGCACACCTCTCTTCAGGTGCGTTCGGAAAATTTGCTATTACTATTAATTATTCATAATTTGAGGGTTATTCATTCTTATCATTTACAATACTTTGACTTTTAATTCAATGCTTTAGTTTTCAAAAATGAAGATTTATCTTCTGATCTGAACCTTTTAAAATCTAAAATTGCATTAAAACAACTTTAAAAGAAAATTTGTCTCCACTGCCAGAGGTTCTGACAAGGAATTTGGACCACAAAAGGCAGATCCCTCACGCCTGCAAGTCAGAATACCTACAAACAGTCAAGGTAAACAGACCAGCTTTACTTATCAGAAGATTGTGTGCTAAATCCCCAGAACCACCAGGCTATCACTGCTGGGTCCTTAAGCAAGGCCCTTAAACTTTTTAAAACATGGTTTTTAAATTTTATAAAACAGTTGGCATGGGTCAATGTGATTAATGTTGCGTAGCAGAATTTTACTTGTTCTTTTGTTCAGGTTTTCCCCCCTCCTCCCACTACAGGCTGATGACTCACCTCTTCTCTGATTCTAAATCTGCCCCCCAGGCCCCCACCTTACCCACAGTGTCACAGGATAGCCACTAGTCTGTTCTGCTCAGACATGCAAAGGTGAAGGAGGCTTCAAGTGTGCAAGGCTTGGATTAGCTAAAATAGCTTTAGCAATAGCCCTGTCAATAATATACCCAGATGTAAGAATACAGTATAAAAGCTTGTCTTTGATGTAAATTGTTACACATTTTATTACTGCATTGATGAGATTGTGCAGCCATCATTTATCAATTAATTGAATAATTGCTGATTTATCACAACTAGCAAAATAAGTTAGCCCTAGTACAAAGTCACAGCATCCAGAGATACAAGCACAAACAGCATGCAAGTTAAGATTTTTCTAATCTAATTTAGAAAAGATGAATAACGTTTGTGTCACGGAATCACCAGGCGGCAGACAGAGAACTTACGGAAACCCGGAAACGGGTATGTTTAATATTGACTTAGTGCACGGCAAAAAAGGACGGACGGAAAGAGCGCGTGAAAGCTGGAACACGGGGGGAAAACGTGGAGTAGGGGGAACGAGAGTGGACGAGGAGGAAAGCAGGAGCCAGAAGAAGGAGACGGGTAGCATGAAGACGGACGGACAGAGGAGAAACAAAAAGGGAGTCTGTCGTAACGTGGGGGTAACCGTTAACGAGATCCGACATAGAGGAAGGGAAAGTGACGGTTTAAATAGAGGTGCTGTGATGAGGGGGAAAACGAGTGACAGGTGTATGGAATCAGTGACGGGCATAAAAGGAACGTGTCAGGAAGTGGCTCGGGATTGTCGTGCGCGTGTGAGAAGGAGTGAGCAGAGGTGAGTGTGACAGTTTGCAGTTCTTCAGGATCTTTAGATTTGTTTGAGTCCGACCAAGTCATATTGAAAGATTCAAAAGCCTTAAAATGCATAGAATGTTTATAGGCGCATCTTGCTCCAAGGCACCTGCTCAATCTGCCATATGGAGGTGGTAGAACTGCTCCTGACCCCAATGCCAAAGACAACTGTAGCTACACCCCTCTTCATAAGGCAGCTAAAAAGGGCAAGACTGAATGGCAAGTGTTTCTCCAAAAAAGATTGTAAAATGAAAAAAGAAATACATTTTAAACTATAGGATATAAAATTGAAAGTCACTGTACTAAGAAGTCTCCAGTAAGCTTTCTTATTATTAGCATCTCTCAGCAACTAGCCCTTCAGTTATCTGTTCATTAAGGGATCCGATGTCACACAGAGCATCACTCTGGCCGATTAAGTGAGTGTCACGCTTGCAAAACTGCCAGTCTAAACTTAATCAGAGGTTAGTAATAATCTTTTCTGGCCGCTTTCTGTTTCCTCAGAACAAAATAATAATTACTTCAGCCACGTTTATACAACTGGCTAAGCCAGGCGACAGACATTAACCTGGAAGAATGTGCCCCAAGCTCTATTCACTATAAAACTCTAACTTGTCTTATCCTGGCATACAATTTCGAGGTAACAAAGGACTCTGATTATGAAGAACTTTAGATGAATCAATAAAAACAGTGAAAATACAAAATATCAAATTAAAAATATAACATGATCAACATAATGCTTTAATTGACTTGAATGTACCTAGAAGTTTTGGGTGTTTTCTGTGCAGGAATGGAAACAAGATGTTATTGAGTTTGATTGCTCCTCTAAATGTAAGGTAGAAAGGTATATCAGTACCATGTACATAACCAGCAAATACTTTCTCTTCACTTTATCTTTTGTCATGTGTAGAGAGCAGTGAGCAGCACAGCAGCAGGCCATGTTGTAGTAGTTTGTAGGGCTGAAACAATTATTATCGAAAACTTGACAATTTGTTGTCGAATAGTCATTTGATTTTCTTTGACCCCCTGTAATAGCCTGCAATAGCACACTCTAACCAGTGAGGCGCTGTAGCACAAGAATGTATTTTAGTACTTACGCAGCCTTAATTTATCGATTAATTGAATAGTTGCTTATTTTCACAACTAGCAAAAAAGGTTGCAGCCCTAGTACAGAGTCACAGCAACCGGAGATACAAAGACAAAAAGCATTTAAGTTAGGATTTTTCTAATTTTGAGATAGTAAATGACTGAACCTCTATTTATGACTCGATGGCTTGTGGCTTTGTTGTAGTTGACTCTGCTGCATCTGGCTGCTATTTACAAACGGGTGAAGACGGTACCGCTGTTGTGTCAGCAGGGTGCTAACGTCCACGCTAAAGACAAAGGGTACAGACAGCAGTGTGTCTCTAACCCCCAGTGCAGTCATCTACAACTGGCTCTGATATCAGTCCTGGCAGGATTCCATGAATTTGAGGATTTTAAAAAATCATCAAAAATCGAGCAAATCCATAATAAGTAGAAAGTTTGCAGTTCATCAAGATTTTCAGATTTGTTTTTCAGAGTCCGACCAAGTCATATCAAAAGATTTAAAAGCCTTAAAGGCTTCATTCATCATCCTCATTTTTGTTGAACATAGGTACAGCTGTTACAGACTTTACATATGTGCCTTCACTGATAGGACATGCTTGCAATTTCTCGCAATAAATTTAGCATCCAGTGTGAAACCTTTCTAAAAGCTGCAGGTTTGCTTGTGATAAATGTAAGTGTCAAAATAAAAATGTAACATTGAAATAAACAGAAAACAAAATACAGAATAAGAGGGAAACATCCACATTGGAATAGATGGGTGGGTTGGTTTGGTGG
>JBOFNI010000025.1:0-1291 GCA_051658845.1 Brevinema sp.
GAGGGCCTGTAACTTTAACAATCTGTCCTTGTGTTTTCATTTAGTTTCCTCCCTTTTGGGCAAAAATATCTATACCTATAGCCCTCGTTACCTGAGCACTAAGACGTTGTAACGAAATACTCCCTTCACCTGTCGTGCCAGGAATAGGTGTAACAGCGACACCTCGGTATTGGTTGTTAATATCAGCGACAACATCCAACACCGATTCCGCAAGATTTTCTTCAATAAAAATAATACCAAAAGTTTCTTGTCGTACAATTTTTTTCAAAGTATCCGCTAATTCTTCAGCAGTTTGTACTTCAAAAGATTCTGCACCAATAGAGCGAAAAGGAAGAACAGTATCAGGACTGCCAATTACAGCAATTTTTTTATACATTTCTTACCCTCTCTTTAATCTCTTCAATACTCATATTATTTAATTTTCCAATAATAATTAATTTTAGATTTTTAATCTCAAGCTGTAAAGAACGAAGTGTTTCTTCTATTACAGCAGGTCCGGCACTTTGATAAGCAAAATTGGAAATAAGCTCCAATAAATATTCATCAATTTGCTTTTCCAAGAGAGAACTGGATTGTTCCCATTGAGCAATTCCTAAAGCAAAAATTTCTCCATAAGCGGAATTTTTTACAAGATCAGCAATTTCTTCATTAGAGCCGTTTGCATGATCGATAAAATAATCGGCAGAAATATATCCACCAGGGATCATAATTTCTGCTATTTGATTCCGTTCTAAAAGCATTGTTTTTGCTCGAAAAATATTTTTAATATTTTCACAGTCTGTTTCTTTTTTATAAAGATCCAACAAGCTTTTATAAAGCTCCCATTCATGAGTTGACGCTTCTTCAAGGATCTCAATCCGATGCATATAATAGGCTTTATCCAGTAAAAAATCTACCTGTCTTAACGAATCTTTAGATACCGAACTTAGCGTAATTAACGCTTGGGTAATTATCGAAGGAAATTCATTCCATAATTCTTGTTCAACTATCGAAAACATCCGTTCAGGAGAAATAGTACCTTTTTCTGATAAATTTTCCCATGATACCGTTTGTTGAGAAACTTTTGCTTTATAACATAGTTTAAGATTGTTTAAGTCCGTTTTTACCGCATGAATCCGAAAAACAATAGGACAAGGAGAAATATCAGCCATCGCTTGAAATCGATTTTGATAATATTCATCAAAAATTTCGGAAAATCGACTAAGATTCTGTCCTTGAAATAAAGAACCGTATTTTGTATCTTCCAAAGATTTTACCAGACTATCTCCATCTTGAACTTCTGCCAATAAAG
>JBOFNI010000026.1:0-1376 GCA_051658845.1 Brevinema sp.
AAAGAAATAATGGAGAAAATCTATGGCTCAACACAGTAAGCGTGTTTCTTTTGCCGAATTTCAAACACAAACGGATGCCCCAGATTTGTTGGCAATCCAGCTGGATTCTTTTAGAGAATTTTTACAGGAAGATGTTCCGATAAAACAGCGGGAAGCGACAGGTTTAGAGGGCGTTTTTCGTTCTGTATTTCCTATAGAAAGTACAGATGGAAACATCATTATCGAATATGTTAGTTACGAAATTGGTGAAAAGAAATATTCAGAAGTGGAAGCTTTTAATAAAAATCTAAGCTTTAGTGCTCCGGTTAAAGTGATTTTTCGCTTAATTGATCGAAAAACAGGAGAAATTAAAGAAAAAGATATTTATATTGGTGATTTTCCTCTGATGACGAATCGTGGTACCTTTATTATTAACGGTGCTGAACGGGTTGTCGTAAACCAAATTTATAAATCCCCCGGTGTGCTTTTTAGTGCAAAAAACAAAGAATTTGCTGCAAAAATTGTTCCGGAAAAAGGGTCTTGGTTAGAATTTATTATTGATAGTAAAAAAGATCTGATGTACGTTCGGATCGATTCTCGTCGTAAAGTCTTGGTCACAACACTTTTACTTTCTTTAGGGATGACGGTAGAAGATATCGTTTCTCGTTTTTTTGAGATGACTAGTATTTCTCTCAACTCCGACTCTGAAGCAATTTCCAAATTAGTAGGACAGTACGTTGGAGAAACTATTTTAGACGAAGAAGGGCAAGCGATTGTTTCTGCGATGGATAAATTATTCCCGAATACGGTGAATCAATTATTCCAAAAAGGGATTCCTTCGATTAAAATTATCAATTCAGACTCTCTTCTCAAAAATCGTGCTTTAGTTAATACCTTAGAAAAAGATGATACTAAAGATAATATTCAAAAAGCGGTAAAAAAAATCTATAGTATTCTTCACCCAGGTGAAGCAGCACCTTTTGATGTGATTGTTCGTGACCTCAACAATATGTTCTTTAACAATCGCTATTATGATTTAGGGGAAGTCGGACGTTATAAGCTAGTGATGAAATTATACCAAGAGCTTCCAAAACAGGATAGAGATGCCTTATTAGAATCGTTTACCTTATCGTTTGAGGATATTTCCTTAACCTTAAATCATTTAATTGCCGTTTCCAATGAAGAAGCTCCTATTGACGATGTGGATCACTTAGGAAACCGTCGTGTTCGAAGCGTGAGTGAATTAATTGTCGACGTAATTAGTGCGGCTTTTATTACGGTAGAAAAATCAATCTACGAAAAATTATCAACAAGGGAAATCGAAGACCTTTCCCCTCAGAATATTATTAATATTAAACCGATTATTTCATCTATTAACGATTTTTTTGGGATGAGCC
>JBOFNI010000027.1:0-1305 GCA_051658845.1 Brevinema sp.
TTTTTATTCCTCATGTACAAATTGTGCGTAACCTACGCTGGATTAATTATGTTTGGTACAACCAGCAACGCTTTATTAATCATACTATTGCAGCATTAGGCCTTCTTTCTGAACAATTACATGCTACTACAATGATGACTGTCCAAAACCGGTTTGCTTTAGATGTTATGTTGGGTCCGGAGCAGGGTGTTTGTCAGATGATTGGTCAAGACTGCTGTACGGTGGTTCCCTTGAACACAGGTCCGGTCGGGCCGATCACTCAGCTCCTTGAACGCATGGTGGCCCATCGTGATGAGATGGTACGTAACAATGCGGCCCCTGAACCACGGTGGTATAACTGGTTGTTCTCTGCTAGCTGGACAGCTGGACTTCTTAGGATTGGTACTACGGTATTGGCTGTGTTGCTTATTGTTCTGGTAACTTGTAGTTGTGGCATCCCTCTGTTGCGTTCCTTGGTCACTAAAACCGCGCAGCTGGCGTTTGGCCAGTACATGGTAATGCACTCCACGGACGCCGACCTTGTAGATCTCTACGAAGAAATGAATGATACACTGATCATGGAGACGGAGTGCGACGACACGCGTGGAGCACCTCCTCCATATTAGTGCCTTTCTTTACCTCTATCTCTTCTAAAGAACTATGCTAGTTACTATGCTTTTTAATCAAAGGCTATATAATCCTATGTGAATGCCTATGTTGTGATTTTATTTGATTGGTCTATATATTTCGTTTCTATTCTGCAGACGTTCTTTTTTGTGGTGCTATTTGTCTTTGTCTATTGTGTGTTCTAAGTGTTCTGTGCAGGTATCATGTCAACGGTTCGACGACACCGAAAGAGGCGAGTCGTTCCTTATGTGTGTGGTAGAACTACTAAGGGTCCCGAGGGCTGGCTTTATACGTTGATCAAGGACAATGGTCGACCTGGCTGTTCTGCTTGCCGCCAATTATCTGACGGGAGCCCTGGCCATAAGTGGTCCTCGTATCCTCCGGACACCTCTGGTCCTGTGCTGTGGGAGACGGTTCAAGAACCTTCTCGCCCCGTGAATGTGCTGGTGGACCGTGCTAATCTGATTCAATGTCATGGCGTCTGGGTTCAACATCAGCATACCGACTCCTACCATCTGGGTAAAGGTCTGCAGATTGACGTCTTCAATGCCACGGTGCAACGCTCCGTGTCTGTGGCCACTGTGTACGGGAAATGGGACAATCATGCTTTTCTTCTTTCACGGTACATCCAACAGCGAACTTCTGTGTCTAACGTTGCCATATCATTTTGCGGATTTGAACTATGGTCTGCTAACTCGA
>JBOFNI010000028.1:0-1061 GCA_051658845.1 Brevinema sp.
TGGACCGACAAGATATATTGGTTTGGGATTCAATATCCAAAACAATATTTTATTTAATCCAACAATCGCTGGTTCACCAGATCAAATACAACCCATCCCCAAAGGATCCACTTTTTTGAAAAAATAAAAACGCCTTCAAAATATTGAAGGCGTTTTATAAAATTTATCGATTAAAAGATTAATTTTGTGGGAAATACTGTTCCTGAGAAGAACCCCCAATCCAAATATCAACATCTCCATCAAACTCTTTACCAAACATATAGTATTCTGCTTGGACTTCGTATTTACCCGGTTGGAATTTAGAAACATCTACAACTACTTTATAATTATTCTGTTTTGTTAATGTTCCCCACCAAACAATTTGATCTCTTCCCATATCATATTCAATCCAAACATTGACAGAAGGGACATTCCCAAAAGGGGGTTGTATTTGTATTTCTAAAGTGTTTTGGATCGGTTGTCCGTTCCGTGGGGATATAAACCAAATATCATCTGCAAATAAATTCCCCGTTGTTAGAATTAAGAATCCTAGTAATAAATTTTTCATAATTTTTCCTTCATTTAAAAATTTTGAATGATATACACTCTTATCGTATATTATTCACCCTATTAAATATAATAGATTTTATATCAATCTCATAATATCTATGGAGAATTGACCCAAATAGTAATATCTCCCTCATAATCTTCGCCATTCATATAATATAAAGCATTAATTTCATACCTACCGGGACGAAATCGTGTTGTATCTACCGAAGCAGTATAATCATTTTCGGAAGAAACACTGCTCATCCAAACCAATTGATCCGTTCGCTTATCTTCAATCCATACATAAATTGAAATATCATAAGGGGGTGGATAGATCTTGATCTCTAAAGTACCGGAAACAGGCTGACCGTTTGCCGGAAATCGAAACCAAATGTCATCACACCATAAATTGTTTGTAATAAATAATAAAAAGAACAGAAATTTTTTCATCAGATAACTATCTATAAAATCCTTAAAAGATACCAAAAAATATAAAATATTTTCTTAATGATATCTCACATAACTTTTGTATA
>JBOFNI010000029.1:0-1087 GCA_051658845.1 Brevinema sp.
GCCACACACGTTCACGAATCTTTGTCTTGTCATTGCAGCAGAAAATGTAAACGCCGTCGTCTGGTAACTTTTTACTGCGATCAGCAACCAGGCGAAACCTTGTGTCAGAAACTATACTATCCCATTCCGCAATGTATAACGGATCGTCACTGCAGCCATTCATATCTCTCCAAACATTGTTGTAGAATAACCACCAGTCTTTAGCAGGCAACATCAGACCGGGATCCTGTGATGTAAAATTGCCTTCAACGTCGGTAGCAAAGAGCTTTACAGTCCTCATTACTTTGTCAAACACATATCCGCCGACACGATCATCAGACATTGCGAAATTACGAGTCACAACATTTAAATCTTCATGGAGAAACTTTGTCAAACTAACTCCTCGTTTTTTCCTAGGAGCAAAAGTCTGTTCTTTTCTCATTTCAAAAGGTTGTGCAATTGGTGAAACACACACCACTTTAGGAGTTTTTGGATCAGCCTTGGATGCCATTGTAACAGCACGGTAGACAAAGCCTTCTGTTTTTTTACTTACTATATTCTAACCTTATTTAAACAACATTTCAGAATGTGGGAACGGCCTTCAGGTGTGTAAAATCAGGTCAAGAAACAACACCCATAAAACCCATTACAGGCAGAGGGATCGCCACAAGGATATATAACAACACCACTTAGACTTTAAACCAGGACCTGCCAAGCCACTCATAAACCGCTTTAACCAAACATCGCAAGGATACCCAAAGACACTCTCTCTACAAACAGGGGTCAAGCACGGGTCATACAACAACACCACTTAGATTATAAATCAGGACCTGTCACAGTGTCATAAACCACATCAGGACACAGGGGTCATAAATTATGTCATGTCACAGGGTCATAACACATTTTGACAGAAAATGCATGTTATAACTACTTACTTGCCTCTGATCAAATATCCTATATGCATTTGGCTGCAATTCATCAATTGAATACAAAAGAAAAGTAGAAAGCATCCAGTGAAGCATGCCCCACACTTGGTTAAAGCAAGGACCTGCTGGTGATTTGGTAACAATATTGTGAATACCTCACAGTTAGCTAGACTGCATAAAAA
>JBOFNI010000030.1:0-1655 GCA_051658845.1 Brevinema sp.
AAGAATAGGTTACATTTCTAAACAGGATAATTTGTGCAAAAGTCTTAAAGCCAGAAAAAAACATTTGTTTTTCAGTGAAGTTTGGTCAACTTACCTGACTTGATTAGCTGCTAAGGCCCAAATGTTTCATCACAAACCAGTCAGACTTTTTAAAAATTTAAACATATTCTTTAGCAGTTTGCTAAGAGTTGGGCATGAATGGGGATCGAACCCTTGATCTTCAGTTTACGAGACTGACGCCTTACCACTTGGCCATCACGCCTGGTGACACGTAATATGAACAAAACAAACAGGCCAGGTTTTTTCACACGTTAAGCATGTCTTTTTGTCATTTGGACAAAACAAAGATCTTGTGCAGCATTGCATATTAGAAAACTACTGCACTGGAGAGAGAACCCAGAACCCATAACATGCAAAGCAAGCGCTCTCCCACTGAGCTCCATCCCCAAACACAGGCTGCCAAGTAGCTTAGAAGGATTGTGTGTATACATGTTTTGCCAAACCTCTGTGCTGTTCACAAACAAACCACTGTGGTGACTGCTTGTACATGCCCAAGGTCTAACTTTCTAAACAGAGAAAATCTACCGACTCCCTGCAGGACCATGCTTGGTGACCCCTATTATAAACAAAGCTAACAGTGCGGTTCCAAAATGAAGCCAAGTCATTCTTTTACATGTTACGCATGTTATTTTTTGCCATTTGCTCAACATGCAGAGCACAGTTTATGTGGACCACTGCCAATTCGAAAAATACAGCAATGGAGATGCAACCCAGGACCTCTTACATGCAAAGCAAGCGCTCTACCACTGAGCTACATCCCCCAACACAGGATGCAGGCAGCTTAGGAGGATTGTGTGTATAAATTTGCCAACAAGCTGCATTTAAAAAAAAATTATAATAGGCATGTCATTTTATACAGTTTAAGCATGTTTTTCGTCATTTGGACAACACAAAGATCTTGCATCCCACTGCAAATCAGAAAAATACAGCAATGGAGATGCTGGGGATTGAACCCAGGACCTCTTACATGCGAAGCAAACGCTCTACCACTGAGCTACATCCCCAATGACAGGCTGCAAGACAGCTTAGAATGATTATGTGTATGAATGAAACACCAAATTAATCCCAAAGTAGGTATACTGATATATGTGGGAATTTACAAGATGTTTTATTTTTAAATATAGGGATTGTAGTTTAAGAAAAGGTTGCATTTCTAAACAGGATCATTTGTTTAAGGTATCTAAATGTAGGAGCTGCTGTGAGCGGGCCGCTGGCCCTCCAGGATTACGCTTGGTGACCCCTAATATCAACGAAACAAACAGGGCAGGTCTGAGGTAAAACCATGTTGTTTTTTCCCACGTTAAGCATGTTTTTTGTCATTTGCACAACACAAAGATCTTGTGTCCCATTGCCAATTCGAAAAACACTGCACTGGAGATCAAACCCAGGACCTCTTACATGCAAAGCAAGCACTCTACCACTGAGCTACATCCCCCAACACAGGATGCAAACAGCTTAGGAGGATTGTGTGTATAAATGTTTTGCCAACAAGCTCCAAAAAAACATGTTTTTTGTCATTTGCACAACACAAAGATCTTGTGTCCCATTGCAAATTAGAAATATACTGCAATGGAGATGCTGGGGATTGAACCCAG
>JBOFNI010000031.1:0-1530 GCA_051658845.1 Brevinema sp.
TCGCTCCTATCATTTCTGTAGGATTTTTAGAATCCGCAGCAACACGCATTGCTAAAATACTAGAAGAAATCAGCGTTACCGAAGAAGTATTAATTGCTAAAAACATAACCATCGCATTAGTTGCTGTTTCTTTATCATCTGTCAACGTTTGAAGATCTTTCATTGCTTTCAATCCTAGTGGTGTTGCAGCGTTCCCCAAACCAAACATATTTGCTGCAATATTTGCAACCATACTACCCATCGCAGGATGATCCGGTGGCACATCCGGAAATAATCGAATCATAATCGGTCTTAACGCTCTTCCTAATACTTTTACTAAACCAGCTTCTTCTGCAACTCTCATTAATCCACACCACAGTGCAATCGTTCCAATCAATCCTATTGCCAACTCTACAGATAATTTAGAATACTCGATACTGGCATCGGTAACAGACTGTACATTTCCTGTAAAAATAGATACAATAACTCCAATGACTATAAAACTCATCCATATATAATTTATCATCTTTTTCTCCTACATACTGCTAAATATCAATGAAGTAATCAACACAGCCGAAACCATACCCGCTAAATCAGCTGTTAATCCGGCAGCAACTGCATGACGGGATCTTTTAATACCGACCGATCCAAAGTAGACAGCCAAAACATACAAAGTCGTTTCTGTAGATCCGAACATTGCAGAACCAGCTCTTCCCAAGAACGAATCCGGACCATAGGTATTAAATATATCCAAGAGAACACCTCGTGCTCCTCCTCCAGAAATTGGATTCATAATAAAAATAGGAAGTAATTCGCTAGGGAATCCGATAATTGCAAAAACAGGACGAGTAGTAGTAATCAATAGATCCATCATACCGGACTCTCTAAAAATCCCTATTGCGACCAACATTCCTAATAAAAACGGAAGAATACGGATTGCTGTATCAAATCCTTCTTTTGCTCCTTCAACAAAAACTTCATAAACTTTGACCTTTTTAAATACTAATGCATATAGCGGGATTAATAAAATAATCAACGGTACTGCATATAATGAAATATTCTGTATCACTGTAATAAACATGTTTCCTCCTAGTGTATATATTATATCTCCTATTATAAGTATGGTAAGTTTTTTTGTCAAATATTTCTTCTCTAATCCATAGTAAAAACAGCCGATTTTAGATCAGCTGTTTTTACTATGGATTTGTACAAATTATTTAAATAAACTTAATAAGGTTCCAGCAGCTACTGCCGAACCAATTACACCAGCAACATTTGGTCCCATCGCATGCATTAAAAGAAAATTAGTAGGATCTTCCTCAGCTCCAACTTTTTGAACTACTCGAGCTGCCATAGGAACAGCACTCACTCCGGCAGCTCCTATCAGAGGATTAATTTTTTTACCACTAAGAATACACATCAATTTACCCAGTAACACCCCTCCTATCGTACCAAACATAAAGGCTAATAAACCAATTCCAATGATTTTCAGTGTAACCAAAGATAAAAATGTGGTCGCATTTGCAGTTGCTCCTACCGTTACTCCTAAAA
>JBOFNI010000032.1:0-11754 GCA_051658845.1 Brevinema sp.
TCTTATAGGTGTGTCTGATGTTAGATATTCATTCTCATATTCCGGCTTATATCCAGATTAAAAACCACTACGCTTATTTGATACAAAGTAAACAACTACAGGAAGGATCTAAACTGCCGACGGAACAGGAAATAGCTGATGAGTGGAAGATTAGTAAAATGACTGTCCGTCAGGGATTAAAGATACTTATTAGTGAAGGTTTATTGTTAACTAAACGTGGAGTTGGTATTTTTGTAAAAAGATCTCAGCTTGAATTGGATACTTTATGTTTTTCGTCTTTTTCTTCTATTAAAAAGAGTCGTATAACAACAGAGGTCTTAGATTTTACAAAAGTACCGGTATCACAAATACCTATATTAAAAGCCAAGATATTAGGCGATAAATTTTGGTATCTAGAGCGACTTCGTTTATTAGATGAGCAACCAGCTATGCTAGAAGTATCTTATATGCCTGTTGAATTATTTCCTTATTTGACAAAAGAAGATATGCTATTGTCTAAATACAGTTATATTACTACAACATGTGGGTATACTATTTCTCATAGCTCAAGGATTTTTCATCCCTTACTGACAGACCAAAAAATATCAGATGTTTTATCAATACCCTTACATACTTCTATTATTAAAACAGAATCATACGCTTATTTGCAGGATGGGAAGTTTTTTGAGTATGCTGAGTTATATCATCATCCTGAGCAATGTATTATCAGAGGTACACTTCCTTATAAAAATTAAAACTATTCTAGATAGGGATATTTTTATTGTCAATAGAATTAAAAAAGAGCAGTAGATTTACTGCTCTTTTTATTATCCTTTATTAATACTTCCAAACACTTTCATATTATGAGACACAGTTGCAATTACGGCATCTTCTATTTTTTTAAATAGAGAGAGAATATCTGTTCCTTTTTCTGTTGGATTTTCTGCCATTATTGATTCTACCGCTTGAAATGCTGATTTACAGTTGCCAGTATAGAAATTAATTTTATTAATTCCTAGACGAATAGCTTTTTGGAAATCTTGATCGGAAATTCCTGAGCCACCGTGTAAAACTAAGGGTACAGATACGGATTTGGCGATTTGTTCTAAGCGATGAAAATCTAAATTTGGCTCTCCTTTATAATTACCATGGACATTTCCTATAGATACAGCGAAACAGTCAATACCGGTACGTTGTACATAATCTGCTGCTTCTTCAGGTTTTGTAAAGCATTCTGATCCAGAATGTGAAGCCTCTGAACCTCCAAGAGTTCCTAGTTCTCCTTCAACAGATATTCCGATCGCATGGCATATTTTTACGATTTCTTGAGTTGTTGTAATATTTTCTTCATAAGGTAATGAAGAAGCATCAATCATAATAGAAGAGAATCCATTTTTAATACACTTCATAATAGTAGGTAGGGTCAATCCGTGGTCTAAGTGAAAGACTATAGGTACAGGGGAGTGTTGAGCCATTGTAACAGCTGTAATGGCAATATCTTCTATTCTAAAGGCATTATCAGTTATATGCCCTTCTGCAATTTGGATAATTACAGGACTGTTATTAATTTCTGCTGCTTTTAGAATAGCTTGTAAAAATGTCATAGAACTAATATTAAATGCTCCAATAGCGTATTTTTCTTTACGTGCTTTTGTTAGTGCTTCTTTCATCGTTATAATAGGCATGTTAATAACTCCTTGATGTTGATTTTAGAAATGCGAGTAGTAAAGCTGATACTACAGCTCCGATTAAAATCGATAAGATAAATAAAAGTGGATTGCTTGCTAGTGGTATGACGAAGATTCCTCCATGAGGTGCAGGTAGTGAAATATTGAAAATTTGGGTCAGAGTCCCTGCTACCATTGAGCCGACAATACAAGATGATAAGACTCTAATAGGATCTCCTACGGCAAAAGGGATAACTCCTTCGGTAATAAAGCATGCACCCATAAAATAACAGGCGTTACCTGCTTTTTTCTCAGCATCAGACCATAGTTTAGGAAATAAGGTAGTACATAGAGCTAAAGCGATAGGGGGTACCATACCACCGGCCATCATGGCTGACATAAAATAGGCATTTCCGGAAGCAAATGCTCCGTTAGCAAATAAGGCAGCTGTTTTGTTAATAGGACCGCCTAGGTCTGATGCCATCATCGCACCTATTAAGGCTCCGATAAAGGATCTATTGGTAGGATCTAATCCATTTAAAAAATTAATTAATGATTCCATAATCCAAGCAATAGGGGTTAGTAAAGGTGTTAGCACTAATCCTGTTAATACAAGACCTAGTACAGGATAAAAAAGCACAGGTTTGAGTGAGGCAATGTTTTGGGGAATATCTTTAAGTAGTTTTTTTAAGAAATTTATTACATAACCGGCAATAAATCCAGCAATAATTCCCCCGATAAATCCTGTTCTTCCTTTATCTGCGATCATCCCAGCAACCATCCCTGGCATTAAAGCATTTTGACCTCCTACACTATAAGCAATATAACCAGCTAGTACTGTAATTATTAATCCAAAAGCTCCGGTACCACCACCCCACATACCTAGGAATCCCGCGATAGGATTATAAGTTTCATGGTTAGGGTCACCTGCAAAAATTCCAAAGGAGAATGATATTCCTATTAGGATACCTCCACCGATAATAAATGGAAGCATATTGGCGATACCATTCATGAGATGTTTATAAATTCCTGTTCGTGTATTTAACTGAAATAAATCACCTGTATTTTCTTCATTAGAGGTTTGGGATATCTTGCCTTCTATAACTTTTTTTAGAAGTTCTTCAGGATGTTTTACCGCTTCTCCAACTGGAACTTCGATGATCTTTTTGCCGGTGAATCGTGATTTCTCTACGACTTTGTCTGCCGCTATAAGGATATAGTCGGCTGAATTGATAAATTCTAGAGATAGGGGTGTACCTACACCATCAGATCCTTGGGTTTCTACTTCTATTTCGATTCCCAGTTTTTGTGCACTTTTTTTGAGATTTTCTGCAGCCATATAGGTATGTGCAATACCTGTTGGGCAGCTTGTAACAGCAGCAATTTTAATACTCATAATCTACTCCTTAATAATAGTTTTAATATAATGAAAGACTTCTTGATTGGGACTGGTTTTATTTTTTAATAATGTAATTAGTTGCTCATCACTAGCTAACTGTGATATTTTTACTAAACTATCAATAAATTGATTGTTGGATTCTTGCGGTGCTAAAATACAGAAAAATATAGAGGCTTTTTCTGGGTCATTATATATTATTTCTTCATGGACTGTAATGATAAATGTTGTAAGGTGAATAATAGAAGATAACCTAGCGTGTGGCATGGCAATACCATCAGTAATTATTGTTGACCCTTCTTCTTCTCGTTGATATAAAGAGCTAATGAGATCATCTTTTTTTGTACAAATAAGTGTTTCACTAGCTTGATTTGCGATAAAATCAAATAGTTGGAATTTTGTATTAATATCTTGATTCAAAAATATATATTTTTCATTAATAAAAGTCATAAGAGAACTCCTTTTATTTATATTATACATTAATTATATAATATTGCAATACTATAATTATAGTGTTATATAACTATTGATAACTCGTTGTTTGTAAATAATTTATCATTTTATATGGATAAGAAATATAGGATCAAATATAAAAAAATCAACAGTAGAGGGAAGAACGATAACATTTTATCGTTCTTGTTGATAAAAAAGATAAATAAAAAACAGACATCAGTAAAAGATGTCTGTTTTCGTAACACTTGGGTATTTTGTTGCTCTCTCGCTATTAAGGAATCCAGCTATTCGCTGGGTAAGAGAATAGAATCGCTCGCTTTGCTCTCTCGCTATTAAGGAATCCAGCTATTCGCTGGGTAAGAGAATAGAATCGCTCGCTTTGCTCTCTCGCTATTCTCTAACGGAGGACTTTATTAACGGCGTGGTTGAGCATTTCGTCTTCGGTTTGGATAACTTTTTGATTGGCTTCGTATAGGCGTTGGACTTCAATCATCCTTACCATTTCATCGACCGGTTGGACATTGGATTTTTCTAAAAATCCTTGAAGAACTTTGGGATTGTCGAGATTTTGGGCTTCTCCTGAGAATTTACTTTCGGCGTAGAGATGTGTTCCTTCCCGTACCAAATATCTAGGATGTTTGAAATTAACGATTTTTAATTTTCCGAGGGATTGCTCTGGTGTCCATTCATTACCGACGAGGGTGGTAAATTGATTGTAGGGAATCGTTGGATTAATCAAAATATTTGCTTCTTTATCTACTTTAAAATTATTCCGAGCGACTTGAAGACGTCCTTCTGTGCCTAGCAAATAATTGCCGTTATTGTCCACAACGTATCCGTCACCGGAAATGGTAAACTTACCGTTTCTACTATAACGAATTCCATGGGGGGTTTCTACCGTAAAAAAACCGTCTCCTTCGAGAGCAAAATCAAACTGAGCATCTGTTTGTAATAGACTGCCTTGTTCAAAACGAATATAGGATTCGTTGTATTCTACTCCTGTGCCGATTTTACCGGCAATAGGAGCTTTGTCATAAGATCCCAAAGGAAATTTTACTTGTCCGTCATCATTAATCCGACGTGCCAACATTTCCGGAAATGCTTTCATAATGGCAGTTTCTCTTTTGTATCCGTCGGTGTTGACATTTGCTAGATTTTGTGCGATGGAGTTTATTGATTCTTGAAGGGCAAGCATACCACTTGCTCCGGTATAAAGTCCTTTAACCATATCGATCCTCTCTTTCAATTTATAGATTCCCTAATATAGTATCGGATTTTAAAAAAAAAGAATAAGAAAAAACTTGATGATTTTTTCTTAATTCCGAAATAAATAAAATATTAGGAGTTTCTATGTCTGTGAATCAATTTATCCGCCGGCTCACCCATGAAAAAAATTATGCCAAAAATACTGTTAAAGCCTATCAAAGTGATTTGCAAGAGTTTGAACAGTACTTACAAAAAGATATTCTGTATGCGAATAAAGAGGATATTTTTAATTATATATCCGGCCTTGCTAAGGCACTTTCTAAAGTGAGTGTTAGACGAAAGATTTCTTGTCTAAGGTCGTTTTATAAAGATTTACTCCGATTGGAAATCCGTACGGATAATCCGATGAAAGCAATTGTCCTCCCAAAAATTCAGAGGAAATTGCCCGATTTAGTAAGTGAGGGAGAGTTAGAGGAGCTTTTTTCGTTCTTTGATATAAATACAGATCGCTTTGCCGTGTTGAGAGATATGATGATCTTTGAATTTCTATATTCTTGTGGGCTTCGAGTAACAGAATTATGTGAATTAACCCTTAGTAGTCTTTACCTCGAAGAAGAAACAATCCGAGTCTTAGGTAAAGGTGGGAAAGAACGTCTAATTCCGATGGGGAAAAGTTTAAAACGACTTTTAAAACGGTATTTACCTATTCGGAAAGGATATCTTAACGGAGTATCTTGCCCTTATATTATTACTTCAAAATTTAAAAAAAAAGTATCTCGAATGTTTATTTGGAAAGTTTTGAAACAATATTCTCGAGATTTGAATATTACAGAACTTCACCCTCATATGCTTCGACACGCTTTTGCAACGCATATGCTATCTCATGGTGCAGATTTACGCTTAATTCAAGAATTACTGGGGCATAGTGATTTGGCAACAACAGAAATTTATACGCATGTCGCTCACGAAAAATTATACGATACCCTTATTCAGCATCATCCAATGGCTCAGGAGAAGAGTCTTTAAGATGTTTCTTTTTGCTACTGTTTTGTTTAAATGCAGCAAATGATTCGCCGAAAATTGTACATACTTTTTTTCGTTTGAGAGCATATTCTGTCAGTAATTCTATAATAGGACCGTTAAAATTCATAATTTGGGTAAGATCAATAACGATATTATTTTTAGAGTGATTAGCAAAGATAAAAATAGAATCTTCCCCTTCCATATAGCGTTCAATCCCCCAAAAGTTACAATCTTGGATAACAAAACGAAAACGACCTCGTCTTAGTACGGGGTATTTTTTTCGGAGTTTTAAGAGTTTTTGGTAGAGATAAAACAAATCTTTATTCCATTTGGTTTTTGTCCATATCATCGAACGGTCTGTACTGACTTTATGCAGACCGATTTCTTCACCGAAAAAAATTTCTGGGGTCATCGATCCTAAGAGTTGAAAACAAATCCCCCGAGATGCAGTAACAAATGATTTTTTACTGAGTTCCCAAAACGATAATTGATCTTCCGATAGAGCAAAAGGAATAGTAGCAATATCTTGGCAGTATTCATAAGCAAATCGTCCTAATAAACCAAGACTAGCATGGAAATCATCTGATTCTAAAAAAATATCTCTCAATAAGCAAGCAAGAGAAGTAGACTCTTGAGTTTTTGGAAAGTATTTTAAGGTTTTTCTTAGAATAGACTGTTCGGGAATATCTCCGGAAATACAATCAATAGGGAACTTTTCAAAATAAGTAATATGCTTTTCAAAATCCGATATAACTTTGGGAGTCGTTACATGATAAATACCGGTAATATCGGAAGAGGTGATTGGTTCGGATCGATGTTCTTTGATTTCAAAAGGAGATACCGACCA
The DNA here is from genome assembly GCA_051658845.1 of Brevinema sp. GTDB lineage: Bacteria > Spirochaetota > Brevinematia > Brevinematales > Brevinemataceae > Brevinema_A. The sequence goes on from JBOFNI010000032.1 coordinate 6,572, forward strand.
CTCGTTGTCTTTCAGTCCATTTTCTCCATAAAACTTTTGGATATTATGTCCTGTAAGTTCAAAAAATGCATAAATAGATTCCTCTACGGGCATTTCTATAACAAACATTTGGTATTCTGTTGATCCTTCGATAAAGGTACTTTTACCTTGGATTGTTTGCATTCCTTTTAGAGTTTGGATATTAACAAATACTTGTTGCCATAATAAGAGATCAATACCAATCATTAACACTAGATGGTTATTTTTTACGAAAGATTTTTGAATATCAAAAATGACCCCTTGATTATGTGCTGAGCCTATTTCTAGAATAGCAATTTCTTTTGTGGTACGGAGACGATCTGGAAGGATTTGGTCGTCTGCTTGAAATTGATAACGATATATTCCTAGTGGAAGCTTAAGGGTTGTGGAAAAACATTGTTTTTTTTTGCAATAGAATAATTCTTTATTAATATGCTCCGGGAAATCATCAGATAAGATGGAGACTGTTTTATAATGTCCGGCTGCTAAAATAAACTTTATTGGATATTCCATACTCACTCTTAAACTAGGTATTTTATTAGATCTCTTATTATAGGAGATCTTAAAAAAAATATCAACTCTTTGTCGAGATTAAAAGAAAACGACCAATAATCGGTCGTTTTTTAAATATTATCGTTTAAGAGCAACAGCAGATCCTAACATATTATCACTGGTTTGAATGGCGCGGGAATTAAATTCGTATGCCCGTTGAGCGACAATCATATCCACCATTTCTGTTATTGCCGATACATTAGACATCTCTAAGAAACTTTGTCTTAAGGCCCCAAAACCTTGATCAGCAGGTGTTCCTTCTACGGCTAGTCCAGAGGCAGGACTCTCCTTTACGAGATTTTCTCCGAGGTTTGTCAGTCCAGCTGGGTTGATAAATCGTCTTAGAGTAATATTTCCAATTTCTCTAGGATCTTGTTCGCTTGCTACTTTTACACTAACATCTCCCATAGGAGTAATAACCAAAGAAGAGATTTCAAAATTATCAGGTAGTTGAATGCGAGGTAAGAGATAGTAACCTTGAGAAGTTACAATATCCCTATTAGCATCGATTTTGAATGTTCCGTCTCTTGTATAAGCGGTTGTTCCGTCAGGCATTTCTACGGCAAAGAATCCTTCATCTTCGATAGCAATATCTAAGACATTACCTGTTTGTTGAAGACTACCTTGAGTATAAAATTTTTGTGTGCCTGAAACTTTCACCCCTAATCCTGTTTGGATACCGATAGGATGTTGGGTAACTTCTGAAGAAGGTGTTCCTGCAAGACGTTGGGTTTGGTATAATAAATCTTCAAATTCGGGTCTGGTACGTTTGAAACCTGTGGTGTTAATATTGGCAAGGTTGTTGGAAATAGTATCAATATGAAATTGTTCCCCTACCATTCCTGAAGCGGCTGTCCATAAAGAACGCATCATAATAATCCCTCCTAGACGAGTTTTTCTCTTTCAAATCAACTCTCTATAAATATCGGAAGATATAAATTTTTCTTTAGATAATAGCTGTTATTTCTAGCAGATTAGTTGTGATTGTTTTTTTGGTAATATTGTAGTATAATTTAAAGGGACTCTTAAAGAAAAGTAGGAGGAATCTAATGTTAGATGAAATCAAATCTGTTATTACTCAAATTATACAGGAAACTGATGTTCGTAAACCCGATCTTTTTTGTTCGGAAGAAATTTTTTTAGAATTACTAAAAAGACCTGATTGTCAGATTCATCCTATTCAAAAGAATACGATTGTGATGCTTCCTAATGTTTATTGGACAAAGGATCTTTCTTTGTCGATACCGAATATTATACCCCACACCCATCGAGGGATATTAATTTTACGTTATTTAGATCTTATTGCAAATTTCCTTATCGAAGAACAAGGATCTATTACTGATATACATAATATTGTTAAAGAACTAATTAATAAACGGAAATAATTCTTTTTAAATGTGAGCTTTTTATTATCAATTTTTAAAGAGATATGATTTATATATTTAATTTATTACTATATTAGGAATCGGAGTAGTACCCAATGCAGTCATTAAAAAATTTTGTTCATCTGATTAAACAGAGGATTCCTCTTAATATAAAAATTGTTGCGGAGATTCGTTTGATATGGTGTGATATTGTTGGAGAGAGATTGGCAAGATATAGCCAGCCGGTAAAGTGTGAATATATTCCTAAAAAAGATGAGCATGGGAATGGTACGGGTGAATTTCATCGGCGTTTGTTAGTTTATGTGAAAAATGATGTCACTAAGACAGCGATGACGGCTTACACAGCACTTTATTTAGAAAAAATCCCAAAAAAATATCGTATTCATTCACTCCGTTTTCAATATACTGGTGTTCCGTTAAATCCTATCGAATCAGCTATAAGTCCTCAACATCCTATTTATTTTATTTCTGAGGAAGAAAAACAAAATATTGTTCGTAGAGTTAAAGAATTAACTTTTTCTCCTGATTTAGAAAAAACAATGATTAATTATTTAGTAGTTTGTTGGCATCAAAAACATAGGGATCATCAGGAATGAGAGAGAATAAAGAGAAATTTTTTGATTCATTATCGGATTTTTTCTCCCAATACTCCTTATCTTATCCTAATATAGCCTTAGCGGTATCTGGGGGAGCTGATTCAATGTTTTTGCTTCATACTTGTGCTATGATTTCAAAGGGCATTGTTGTTCTTCATGTTAATCATCAAACACGAAAAGAATGTTGTGAAGAATCTAACTTTATTCGCTCTCAATGTAAGCATTTAGGGATAGATTTTGTAGAGCTTTTAGCAGACAATCTATCTTTAGAGATGCCTGATTTTGAAAGTCAGGCGCGTCAAGAACGGTATCGTCTTTTTTTAGACTATGGGAATAAATTTCAAATCACTCATCTTTTAACGGCACACCATCGTGATGATCTTGTAGAAACGGTACTGCTAAAATTATTTCGTTCTTCTCCTAATATGTTTATTCCGATCTCTCGTTTGTTAGATTATCAATCTAAGATCCAATTATTTCGACCAATGTTAGATCTTCCAAAATCCTTTATTGAATCTTATTTATTGGAAAAAGGAGTGTTATTTAAAGAAGATATATCTAATAACGATTTAAGCTATCTGCGAAATTATCTTCGCCTAGCAATTATTCCTTTATTAAAAAAAAAGATTCCCTACTTTGATCAAAAAATCGTTTCGTTTTCTCGTCAAAGACAGGAAGAAGCTAATTTTCTGATAGAGTATATTAAAGAGAGAGAGAAGATACTCTTTCCCAATTTAGTAGCCGATGTTACAGAATTTTTGCAAGAACATCGGCTTGTTCAACAGGGGATTTTAAGAAATAAGATTCGATATTTTTTGGGTCAAGAAGTTTCTCAAAAACAGTTATTGGATATGATTAAAAAAATTGAAACCAGTAGTTTTGGTATTTTATTTCAAGACAGTAGAATAAAATTAGTAAAAGAATATGAGAAAATAAAATTTATTTTTGAAAATCATCAAGAAAATCTTGAAAAAAATATATTTATCATTCATAATAAGAAGATATATTTTGATCTTTTAGATTGGGAAATTCATTTTGGAGAAGGTCTCCGTTTTAATATACAAACAGACACGATTTATTTGCGGTATGTAGAATCGGATGATCGTATTGCTTGGAATCTTGGTTCTAAAAAAATAAACCATCTCCTAGTAGATAAAAAAATACCTAGATCGGAACGAAAATTGGTATATGTTATGATAAAAAACGATCAGATTGTAGGGTTGTTAAGCACAAAGTTTACTTATATTATCCCCCCAGAAAGAGACAAACAACAGGGATTGGTGATAAAATCAATAAGGTGAGGGCGTATGCGAAAGCTGGAAGTATTATTTTCTCAAGAAGAGATTGCAACTCGGGTGCAAGAGATTGCTCAAGAAATTAATCAATATATCGGTGATGATGAGGCGGTAATTATTGCGAATCTCAAGGGAGCGATTCCTTTTTATGCGGATTTGTTTCGGTGTCTTACCGGCAAGGTTCAGATGGATTTTATCGAAACTCAGAGTTATTTTAATAATAAAAGTTCCGGACATGTGAAAATTGCGAGAGATTTATCCGAAGATATAGAAGGCAAAAAAATAGTAATTGTTGAAGATATTTTAGATACAGGACTAACCTTTGACCATATTTTAAAACATATCCGTTATTTTCATAAACCTGCGGACTGTAAAATTTGTGTCCTTCTTAATAAAACAGAGAATCGGGAAGTTGAGATTACGCCGGATTGGGTTGGTTTTGATATTCCCAATCATTTTGTGATTGGATACGGACTCGATGATAATCAATATTATAGAAATCTACCTTATATAGGCTATTGGGTATAAAATTATTATATTTAGAGTAGAAAAAGAAAATTCCATAAATTAAGGAACGAAGATGGATAGAAAAAAAAACAAAAAACCTCAAGGGAATCAAGGAGCTACAATAGGGATCTTTCTATTGATTACCTTAGGGTTATTTATGATATGGTCAAGATTTGATCCTCCTGCTGCGGTCGTAGAATATTCTAAATTTTTTAATATGTTACAACAAGGGCAGGTAAAATCTCTTTCCGTACAAGGTCAAAAAATAGAAGGAATTTCTACAGGATTAGATCCCAGTAATTTTATTACTATTATTCCGATGAATGATCCGGATCTTCTTCCTTTATTAAGAGAACAGAACGTCCTAATTGAGGGGAAAATAGTCCAAAATTCCGGAGCTAATAATTCTTTTTGGTGGATTTTAATTATTACTGCAGGAGTACTCATGCTTTGGTCTGCATTCTCTAAAGGAGGTGGTGGTGGCGGCCCCGGACAAGCGATGAATTTTGGAAAAACAAAAGCTCGTCTGCATGATGAAACAGGAGAGAAAAAATTCTTCAAAGATGTCGCCGGAGCTAATGAAGCGAAAGACGATCTTGAAGAAGTTGTAGAATTTTTAAAACATCCAAAAAAATTCTTGGATTTGGGAGCAAAGATTCCTAAAGGGGTTTTATTGGTGGGTCCTCCGGGAACAGGAAAAACATTGTTGGCAAAAGCGGTTGCTGGAGAAGCAAATGTTCCTTTCTTTAGTGTTTCTGGATCAGAATTTGTAGAAATGTTTGTCGGTGTTGGTGCTTCTCGAGTACGTGATCTTTTCGCTAATGGACGTA
>JBOFNI010000033.1:0-1348 GCA_051658845.1 Brevinema sp.
TCTTTCCTAGATGGAAAGGAGGCATAATGAATTCTCTTATTTCGTATTTCGAACCGTTTACAGCCGATTTTCCTTCTAAAAACTCTGAAGAATACCGTTACAGTAAAATCGTAGATAAGTTTGCTAACATTTCTGTAGCCCCTTTAAAAGGCAAAGTTTTTGATCTCCCTAGCAAGGGCGATTATACTTTTTTTAGCGATCAAGCAATTAATCTCCCTAAAAAGTCTTTCCAAGAACTCCCAAAAAATTATCATCGGCATGAAAATTATTTCAAACAAGCCAGTTTAGCAAAAGATAATAATTTCTATGAATTAACCTGCAAAAATGAAAAAACAACGTTGAATTTTGCTTCAAGTACCAATTCCGTATTGACAGAAAAGATCTATTTACATATTCCGGCAGAAAAAACCGTTCAAATCTATCTTAATTTTTATAGTGAAGAGCAAAGCGTATCGATTCCGATGATTTATATTGATGCTCAACAAAACAGCCATGTAGAATTAATCTATACAGTGGATCAAGAACATAATAAAGGGATTGTTTCTCCTCTATTCGAGCTGATTGCCGCCGAGAAAAGCCATGTTTCTCTTCAAAGTTTTACCGAAGGTATTGCCCATCACCGTTTAACATTTATTGGGTTTTGCGATGGTGCAGACAGTCATATTGATCTCCGTACTGGATTTCTATTACGAGAGCAAGAAACTTGTGATTTGTTCGTTCGGATGTACCATGAGGCAGAAAACAGCACTAGTAATCAGATGATTAAATCAACCGTCTTAGACTCTTCTCAAATGAATTTTAACGGATTAATCTATGCCGATGGAAAAGCACATAATATTTATGCATACCAAATGCTCAAAGGGATTATTCTTGGAGAAAAAGCTCAGATTTTAGCACGTCCTCAATTAGATATTGAATACTTTGAGCTTGCTTGTTCTCATGGAGTTTCTATTGGTGGATTTGATCCTGAAGAATTATTTTACTTAAAAAGTCGAGGAATTCAAAGCAAAGACATCTATCCCTTATTACTCTATGGGTTCTTTTCCGAACCGTTTGTTGAATTACCTTTAGAAGAATATTGGATTAATCGAATCAAAAATTTGATTAAAGAAATATAACACAAAAAAAAATAAGGACTGAAACAGTCCTTATTTTTTAGATTTTTATTGATATATTGTGGATTTTCTTATATAATATAAAGATACAATCCATTATTTTAGAGAGAACCAGTGAAAGATTATACACAAGATATTTTAAAAATCCGACAGGATTTTCCAATTTTTCAAAAAAATCCCAAACTCTGCTACTTAGATAATGCCGCAACAACATTCAAGCCCCATGCTGTTAT
>JBOFNI010000034.1:0-1170 GCA_051658845.1 Brevinema sp.
ATCATTTTTCCCTGCACTTCGTCTTCAAGCAGCTTGATCCACTTACCAGCTCCCTCGGAGAGGTCAGGAAGCCGAGAGACCAGCCCCCCCAGGTCCATTGAGGTCCAAGGGACATAATTAAATTGAGAACCTTTCACAACTATTGGACATTGGAATTTGGGTGTTGATGTGCTTTTATACCTGCTCTTATTTCCCTGTTCTTCATCAAACCATTCATCAACTGTCACCATTCTTAATTCCGGATCTGGCAATTCAGTTCCTTGCTCATTCAAACGTCGCAATTCTGCCTTAACTTCTTTATAACAATCTAGCCGCATACCTTTATTTACGCTCTTCTTTCCATTTTCTCCCTGCTGTCTTCTAGCTAAATCCGTAATTTCAACCTCTCCACATACGTCCATTTCACCTTGTACTCCAAGTTTACCTTGCAATAGTGGAAGCTGACCCCCACCCTCATAAGGAGGAGGGCTTTGAACACTATTCTGGCCACCTGATTCTGAACGCTGCGCTTTTATCTCCTGTTTACGCCGCTTAATCACAGCCTCTGCCTCGCGTTTAAATAAAGCCATAACTTCAAGCTCAATTTCACGCTTTCTCACTCTTTTCGTTGTGTTTTTAATGCCAGCCGCCTTATGGTTTCTGATCAGCGTCTCCATCTCCTCACACAATGCCAAACTGAAAGACCCTCCTTTCGGTCATTTAGTGGGTAATTTTATAGTGCGCTTGTGCCATTTATCTGACGTTTCAACAATTAGATCTTTACACAAAGGGTTCTTTAAAGACAATGTCTCTACCGGGTCCATAGTCATTTTAGTTAACAATACTCTTTTCCCTCAAATATTATTTTTAATTATTTTATTTATTTATGTATGTGTCGACTTATGTATCTATGTATTTATTATTTTATTTCTTTCCCTACTTCTATCCTACAGTAACAATATGTGACTCACAAATCTTATACTATTTTTCTCAGTTTAAAAAATATACATATATATACACGTGTGCACACCTAAGCTAGCTATTTATTAATAATTCTTATTTTTCACTCACAATCAGAAATCATAAGTCTAAGCAACCGGTTTTATTCAGAACACCCTCAGTTCTCCTCACGCACTCACACATTCACACAATGCCTTTTATTGATTCGAGGCACCTCTTATCTCGAGGTTT
>JBOFNI010000035.1:0-1061 GCA_051658845.1 Brevinema sp.
TCGGACGTTTTACAGGAAACACTCAATACCATCCTTACACTTGGAATTACCTTGCCAAACAACAATTAATCGGCTCAACAACCCTAGCTTGGCAATTATATAGTTCCGAAGGGCAATTCGGATATGAACGCTTTATTAATTTAATGATTCGTCATACAATCGATTATTTATCAATCAAACAATACCGTATTGAAAGCAGTTTGCAATTTTCTCCTCCTGTCTTACCGTTTACCATGCGATTATATAGTAGTTACGATTCAAGTATTCTCTCTATTTACGGTTCTTCTATTTTAGGACAAAGTATGATCCCTCGATTTGATGAATACAGTCATTTGCCGATCTTTAGTTTATTTACCTTTTATGGAGATATCGAGCTTTTATTTTATTCTTGGGAGATTCAACAAGGAATCGGATTTGGAGAATTCTTCGTCCACCGTTGGGCATTTTTTGGTGGTTATCGAGCCGGTTTTTGGGATCAATTCCTTCAATCCGTCTTTCTGAAAACCCAATTTGATTTTTCAATCCTCTACGGTAATCTTCCTCTATCAACATTCTTAGAAGCAAACTATGCGATCAGTATCAATCAATGGAGCTACAATATTGGTCTCCAAGCAAGTCTTCCTATATAAAATTTATCCTTTTATCATATCTATATAATTTCTTATATCAACTCAACAGTATCATTCAAATGGACTCATGAAATTACTCTCATTAATAAAAAACAATAAAAAAAATTTTATTGACAATTCTTTATTTTTCATATATAATAATAATGGACACTTCTTACGAGATGATTGCACTAAATGTATTTCAAAACATACTCATATATCCCAAAAAGGATTATATTACAATATACGCTCATAGCGGTTTGTATGTCCGAAAGGGATATATGGTGTGTAATCATAGCTCAAGAGGTGTCCAACATACAACTCTATGAGCTTTTTTTGTACTTATTTTATTATATGTTAAAAACTCATAGAATTATCTATGAGTTTTTCTATTTTAAATCATTTCTCTAGATTTTAGGAGGTTCTATATTATGGAAGTAAGCCAAAAGAAAA
>JBOFNI010000036.1:0-3221 GCA_051658845.1 Brevinema sp.
CCTTAACATTAGCCGAATTTTTAGCCTATGATAAAGGGATGGATGTTTTGGTAATTTTGACGGACATGACTGCCTATGCCGAAGCTCTTCGTGAGATTGCGGCTGCTCGAGGAGAAGTTCCTTCCCGTAAAGGATTTCCGGGATATATGTACTCTGATTTCTCTACGATTTATGAACGTGCCGGTCGTGTCAAAGGAAGAGAAGGCTCGGTAACCCAAGTGCCGATATTAACAATGCCCGGCGATGATATTACACATCCGATCCCCGATTTGACAGGATATATTACAGAGGGACAGATTGTATTAGATCGGAATCTTAACGGTCAAAATATTATGCCACCGATTAACTTAATGCCTTCGTTATCTCGCTTGATGAAAGATGCTATTGGAGAGGGATTAACCAGAGAAGACCATCCAAAGTTATTTATGCAGTTATATGCTTCTTATGCGAAATCCTTAGAGGTGAGGGCAATTGCCGCCATTGTATCGGAAGAAGAGATGTCGGAGATGGATCATCGTTATCTTAAATTTGGAAGAGAATTTGAACGAATCTTTGTGAATCAAGGATTTACGGTTAATCGTTCTATTGAAGAGAGCTTGGATCTCGCTTGGGAAATATTATCTATTTTTCCAAAGAGTGAATTAACTAATGTTGGCACTCAAGAATTGATCCGTTACTATCGAGGCGACCAAGACGAAGACTAACAAAAGATTGCTGATATGACTAATGATTAAAATGATATTTTCTGAATTAGAAGACTTATACAAGGTGTTTTATGAAACAGATTACCCCGACAAAAAGTAACTATACAGCCTTAGCTGAAGAATTATCCTTAGCTAAAGAAGGGCATGGCTTATTAGAACAAAAAAGAGAAGTGTTAGTAATGAACTTAGTAAATCTTGCCTCTGATATTCAAGAAAAACGATTAGAGATGGATCATCGTCTAACACAAATTTTTTCTTTAGTATCTTTAGTACGTTTGGAAAGCGGGAGTATCAATCTCAATTTAATGTGTAACAGTATTGCCCAAGATTATGAAGTGGATGTCTTAGAGCATTCCGTTATGGGAGTAAGTGTTCCTAAATTGACTTTTATCGAACAACGATCAAGGAATAAATCTCAAGTACCCATAGGGATTTCAGGTACGAGTCCAAATTTTGACAGACTCTTACAGATGACGAAGCAGATTCGGTCTCTCATGGCAGAAGTGGCTTATTTAGAAAGTACAGCATGGAAATTAGTAACGGAAATCAAAAAAACCCAAAGACGGATTAATGCATTAGAAAACTTTGTTATTCCCGAAGCGCAGGAAACGATGAAATTTATTAAAGATACCTTAGAAGAAAAAGATCGAGAGACCTTATTTCAAATTAAGAGAATTAAAGAAAAACAACAAAAAACCCTTAAAAAGGAGGGTTCTCATGATATGTAAAATTTTTGTTCCTATTACCGGTTCCGATGAGAGTAAAATCGCTACCGATAAAGCCGTAGAAACTGCTGCCTTACTCAACGCACGAATTGTTGCCGTCCATGTATTAGATCAGGAGTCCTTGGCAAAATTACAACGGTATAAGATTTTTATTGAAGAGGAATCAAATACCTTTGGAGAAAGCCTCAGACGAGATGCCGAAAAATATTTGGAATATGCAAAAACAGCAGCAAATGCTTTTCATGTAGATATCGAAACGGTGTTATTAGAAGGTGAGCCTTATAAAGAGATTTATCAATTGGTTCGTAATGATCCGGCAAGTCAGAAATTTGTAATGATTGCTGCAGCAAAAAACAGTGATAGTTTTATTTCAAGTTTTGGAGTCTTGGAGAAAAAAATACTGCGTTCGGGATTACCTGTTATGGTAGCAGGAGACAAATAATGTCTATTATTGATGACATCAGTACTTTTGAAGAACAGCTAAAACTCGTCCGTAAGGATGGTGAGCAAAAGATTTCTGTACTTAGAGAAGAGACGGATGCTAAAAAAAAGCAGATGAAAGATTACTTTGTCCAAGAGCTTACGGAACAGGGTCGTGTTTTGGAGCAGGAGATGTCCCAGAGAGTGGAAGAGTATAAACAAGAGTTAGCACATTCGCAGGTCGATATTAAAGATCTTTTAGAGCAACAATATCGGATTAAGAGACAAGAAATTATTCAACAAATTTGTCGGCAATTTTGGGGGGAGTAGATCGTGTTTTCTGTACAGTATATTCCTTTATCGGTTCGTGTGCGTGCTTGGAATTTGTCTTTATTTTCTCAACAGGATTTAGAAAATTTAATTTATGAAGATTTTCATGCGATTATGCTACAAGTTGCCCAAAAAGAAAAGATACTGCCAATCGATACCTCTTCTTACCATAATTTTATATCATCTACGGATCATATTCTATTAGAATATTTGAAGATTGCTTCTGCGAATACAATAGGGATGACAAAAAGTTTTATCCGAGCTTTATTTCATGAATTTGAAATTTCTAATCTCAAAAACGTTGCTCGGATGTGTATTTCCGGAAAATTTCAAGAAGTATTTACCCCTTATGTTTTTACTCCTTCCTTAACTATTAAAAAATTATCGGAAGTTCGTACTATTAATGAATTAATTCATCTTTTGGACGATAGCCCTTATAAGAGTTTTAAGCATATTTTAGAACAGGTAGAACAAGAGAGAAATGCTCTCTATTGGGAATTGGCATTGGATAATTACTTTGTTAGTAAAATTAATCATATTGCAAAACGTTTGGATTTTAGCAGTAGAAAGGCAATTAAAACTTTATTGCTTTTTCCTTTACAGCAGTCACGGCTTGTTTCTTTGTACCGTTATCGGTTTCATTATCAGGTAGAACCTTCTGAAGCTCTAAAATACGTTCCTAATTTAACTTCGTTTATGACCTTAGAAGAATGGAGTAGATTGGCGTTTTCTGTTTCTAATGTAGAATTTTATAATTATCTGATAGAAATGGGTTATATTCCGGAAGATACACCCAACTATGCAAGTAATCTTAGTATGGTATTTCAAAAGCAATTGGAACAGGTGTGCCAAAAATTAATTCATCAGGATTTGACAAGTATTGCCTCGTTTTTAGCTTTTATCCAATTAAAAAAAATACAATTAAAAAAAATCGTTACTATCTTAGAATCCAAAGGATTACAAGTTAGTAATGCTGAAGTCATGCAGTTTTTATAATAGATGGGGTAAAAGTATGTTTGTAACACAAAAAATGATCCTCTTA
>JBOFNI010000037.1:0-13404 GCA_051658845.1 Brevinema sp.
AAAGAATATTAAAAATAGAAATATCATATAACCAAATATTTTGGTCGAAGGAGTTTATTTTGCCTATAGGTATTTCCCATATAGGGACTTATGTCCCAAAAAAAGTTCTTACAAATGATGATCTATCAAAAATTGTAGATACGAACGATGAGTGGATATCGACACGAACGGGTATAAAAGAACGGTACATTGCAGAAAAAACAGAGACGACGGTTGATATGGCAATAAGTGCTGTTCAAAATCTTTTGCAAAAATCTTCTCATAATCCTCAAGATATAGATTTTATTATCTGCTCTACGGTAACGCATAAAATTAGTTTCCCTTCGGTGGCAGCATTAGTTCAAAAAGAATTAAAAATTCCAAATATTCCTGCTTTTGATATGGGACCTGCTTGTGGTGGATTTCTCTATTTACTGGCAACGGCAGAATCTTTTATTAAATCAGGTTTGGCAAAAAAAGTCTTGTGTATTTGTGCTGAAAAACTTAGCGACATTGTTAATTGGGAAGATCGAAATACCTGTGTTTTATTTGGTGATGCGGCGGCGGCTTTTATTGTTGAAGAGAATCCAGAAACTTGCCAAATAGTCCATACGATTATCGGTGGAGACGGTCTTTTTGGAGATCTATTATATTTGGAAGAACAGGATAACGGTAAGAAATTTATCATGATGGATGGATTGGGTGTCTTTAAGCAGGCGGTTCGAATTATGGAAGATCAAGTACGTATGGTCTGTGAACAAGCCGGAAAAACCGTTGAAGAAATTGATTTATTAATCCCTCATCAGGCAAATGCCCGTATCATGACAGCAGTAGCGGAACGATTACAGATCCCTGTAGAAAAAGCTTATATGAATGTCCATAAATTTGGTAATACCAGTAGTGTCACGATTCCCTTGGCTCTTGTTGATGCGATCAATGACGGTTCGATTAGCGAAGGTAGTTTAGTAGCTTGCCCGGCATTGGGTGGAGGATTCACTTGGGGAGCTTCCTTATTACAGTTTTAAATAATATAGTATATAATCAAGGATATTGATGATGATCCGAATAATTATTTTTATCTTTCTATTGATAAGCTATAATCATGCTCAATCAAGTAACATTGTTCCTTATATTCAAGGAAAGGATGTGGGGTTGCAAACTAGTCCGATGGTTACAGGTGTTCGTTCTTCGGTTACCAATCAAGAAACAGAATTAAATATAATCTTATTTTACCATGATAAATACGATCTAAGAGAAGACGAAGTATTAGGGATCGTAGAAGGTCGTTTGATTTCCGAGACCCCCCTATCTTCGTTTGATCTTTTAAAGAAAATTCGAGAAGATAGATCACAAGTATTGTCTAATTATGGAGAGCAATATCGTATTTATCAAGAAGCCCTTAGTAATTTTCAAACATTCCAAAAACAACCTATCCTAGAGGAAACCCCTAGTGATTCTTTGGATTCACAGGAATATTACTATTATTATGATGATGATGAAGAATACTATTACTATTACTATGATGATGAGATTCTTGGTTATTTAGAGGGTAACAATTTAGAGAGTTTGAATTTTGCTAAAAAAAATATTATTTTAAAAGCGGAAAATCTTCTTTCCAATGAGCAAGTAAATCCTTCTTCAGGAATGATTTCCGATAAAGAATTAGAATATCTTATTCGTTTGGAAATCTTAAAAAAACAATACGATGAAGTAGTCCAACAGTATAATACATTGATTATTCAAGAAGAATATCAAGACAATTTTGACCCTGGAGATCCTACGGAAAGCTTTACGATTGTTATTTTAGGTGAAGACCCTGCTTCTATGTGGACTAAAGAATTTGGTTTAGACGGAGTAACGAATTATCAATCTTATAATAATAGTGTATGGTACTTAGGGTATCGTATTCCTATTACAAAAAAAGACGTTCGTTTATTGTACAATATTTTTACTAACAATGAGAAGATTCAATATATTGTAAAAGGGAGTGGAGGTTCTGCTTATTTTAATCTTTCTCCATATTTTATTCAAGCTGTTAATGAATTGGTAACCTTATATGCTAGAGGCAAATTAAAAAGAGAGCAAGAAACAGATTTTCCGATGTTGAGAAATAACGATGATGAGCGTTATTAGTGTTTTTCTATTTCTGCCAATAGTAATTTTTGGTCAAGAGCCTTTGAATAATCAAGTATTTGTTAAGTATTCAAATAATCTGCAATATTTGACAAATCCTTTATCTGCATTTGTTTATCAGAGAAATCTTATTGATCAAAAAGAATTTATTACTCTAAAAACGAATATTATGAATTTTTCTAACGATCAAGGAAATTTTCATTTAAATTTCATTTTTTATCGAGATCGGATTACATTGAAACAGACTGTTGATATTATTATAAAAATTTCATCTGCTATACTCATTACTCCTTACGATGGTTTTGATCAAAAACTAGAAATGATTATTACTGACCAATATTATACTTATCTATGGCGAAAAGATTTTCAATTTAATTTACGAGAAGCTTTTTTAGAAATTGATAGACAATCTCAAATGCACTTATTATTAAGAAGTACGATATCGGATGATAATTTTACTACAATTGATAGTCTTTTTGATGAAGGTAATTCGATTCTATTTTTTTTCAAAGGCTTACAAGGAAGATTTGAATTTCAATTTTCTCAAGAAATTGTTTTATTTTATAGGGAATTTTTTAATTATAAACAAAAAATTTATCGAAACTAAGAGGTATATTATGAAAGGAATTTCTGGAAAAAATGCAATCATTACAGGATCATCTCAAGGAATAGGGTTGGCAGTTGCAGAACGACTTGCTTCCGAAGGAGCAAATATTGTATTAAATTCTAATACTTTCAATAACGAACAAGAACTGGTTACTCGTCTAAGAGATGAGTACCCCATCAAAGTGATGGCAATAAAAGCAGATGTAACTTCTTATCAAGAAGTAGAACAAATGATACTTCGTACCAAAGAAGAGTGGGGTTCTGTTGATATTTTAGTGAACAATGCTGGAATTACTCGGGACAATTTAATTCTTCGTATGTCCCCTGAAGAATTTGATCTTATTATTGATGTTCATTTGAAAGGGGTATTTCATGGGATTAAAGCTGTTTACCCGATCATGATGAAACAGCGATCCGGAAAAATTATTAATATGGCCTCTGTTATCGGCATAATCGGAAATGCAGGTCAAGCAAACTATGCAGCTGCTAAAGCGGGGATTATTGCATTGACTAAATCAACAGCTAAAGAACTTGCCGGACGGGGTATTAATGTAAATGCTATTGCACCGGGTTTTATTGAGACAGCAATGACGGAAGCTCTTCCAGAAAATGAAAAAGCAAAAATTTTATCGGCAATTCCTATGAAACGGATGGCTCACCCTAGTGAAGTTGCGTCGGTGATTGCATTCTTAGCATCTGATGAAGCTTCTTATATTAATGGACAGACGATTCCCATTGACGGTGGAATGGTAATGTAATAAAATCAATCAATAAGAATATATAGTCGTGGAGGATTATGTGAATCGAAGAGTTGTAGTAACAGGAGTTGGTGTTATTTCTCCTCTAGGAAATCACGTGGACTTATTTTGGGACAATCTTAAATCAGGAAAGAGTGGAATTTCAAAAATTGAACGTTTTGACACTTCTGATTTAGCGGTAAAAATTGCCGGAGAAATTAAATCATTTAATCCGGAAGATTACATGGAAAAAAAACAGGCGTCACGGATGGATCGTTATGCTCAATATGGTATTGCGGCATTAACACAAGCAGTATCGGATTCCGGCTTAGATACTTTTAAAGATTTTGATCCGTATCGTGTTGGTGTTACCATAGGATCCGGTATCGGTGGATTACAAACATTGCAAGATAATGCTTTCATTATTATAGAAAAAGGTGCAAAACGTGTTTCACCAATGTTTGTTCCTGCTTCTATTTTAGATATTGTTTCCGGTTATGCGTCGATTCTTTATGATTTTAAAGGACCTAATTATGCAGTAACTTCTGCATGTGCAACAGGACCTCACTCTATGGTGTCAGCGTTTAATCATATTCGTCTCAACGAAGCGGATATTATGATAGCTGGTGGGACAGAATGCACCTTGACAACACTGGGAATGGCAGGATTTATTCAGGCAAGAGCTTTATCCACTAATTTTAACGATCAACCAACAAGAGCCTCTCGACCTTTTGATGTTGATCGAGATGGTTTTGTGATGAGTGAAGGTGCTGGTATTTTAGTTTTAGAAGAATACGAACATGCAAAAAAACGTGGGGTGAAGATCTATGCAGAGCTTCTCTCTTATGGTACAACAGCAGATGCATATCATATTACGGCTCCTCACCCTGAGGGAGAAGGTGCTGGTATGGCAATGAAGATTGCAATGAAGAATGCTGGTTTGGTAGCGAAAGATATTGACTTGATTAATATGCATGGGACATCAACCCCTTTAGGAGATATTGCAGAAACAAAAGCGATCAAATTTGCTTTAGGGGAGCAAGCTTACACAATAAATTGTAATTCTACAAAATCAATGTTAGGACACCCTTTAGGAGCAGCCGGTGCTTTAGAAGCTATTGCTATTTTTAAAATGATGGAGGATGGTATTATTCATCCGACAATTAATATTGATCATCAAGATCCAGAGTGTGATTTAAATTATACGGCGAATCAAGCTGTTAAAAAAGATGTCTCTATTGTATTAAGTAATTCTTTCGGATTTGGTGGACATAATGTTTCCTTGGCATTCAAAAAAGTATAAAACTCCAGAAATCTCAGAGCAGAGAAAACAAGAATTAAAACAGCATAGCCAACGATATCATATTCCTATTACCAATTATTCTTTATGGGAATTAGCTTTAATGCATATTTCCTGTATTAATACTAAAAACTCTTTTTCTTACGAACGATTAGAATTTTTAGGTGATTCTGTATTGGGGCTGTGTTTGGCAGATATTTTGTTTACTGATTTTCCAGAATTGTCTGAAGGAAAAATGTCTACCCTTAAATCAGGTTTGGTTAATGAAAAAACCCTTTCCGAATTGGCTAATCAATTAGATCTTCTAAAAATAGTTCAACTCGGTAAAGGAGAACGCCTTAAAGATAAAAGAGCTCAAGAAAAAGTGTTGTGTGATCTTTTTGAATCAACATTAGCAGTTATTTTTTTACAGTATGGTTTCAAAAAGAGTAGAGAATTTGTTAATATGATGATGGCTACTAAAATTTTTTCTGCGATTACGGAAGGTATTGATGATTCTAAGACAAAATTACAAAAAATTGCTATAAAATTTTACAAAGAATACCCAACCTACACCATTGTTGATACTGAAGGACCGGATCATGGTAAGATTTTTGTGGTAAAAGGTATGGTTACTTCTTTTGAAGCGTTGGCAAGAGGACGCTCCAAAAAAGAAGCAGAACAAAATGCTGCCTATATGATTCTGCAACAGATGACAGAATATAGTATTCTTCATAAAAATGATGTATTGGCAAAAGAATTAGCACAACATAACTAAATAAAAGTTAAGGAAAAATTTATGATTCGAGGAATGACAGGAAAAGCTTCATTACGCTTCTCTACAAATAATTTAGACGTAGAAATGGAAGTACGGAGTGTTAATTCCCGTTATTTTGAATTTCGTATTAAGAGCCCTACTCGTTACAGTTGTTTGGAAATGGAAGCTAGAAAGTTAATTTCAAAAAAACTAGAACGAGGTAAGATTGATTTAAACATCCGTGTCAACGAGAAAAATATGACTCCTTCAGGATCTTTAATTAATATTCCTTTAGCAAAAGCTTATTTATCGGACAGTAAGCAACTGGCTAAAGAATTAAATATTTCTAAAGAAATCACCCTTAAAGAAATTCTTACCTTGCCTCAAGTTCTTAATATTGATATTGGCGAAATAGACGAAGAAACGCTTAACTTATTTACCACTAAAATTGGAGAATTAATCGATCAGATGATCCCAATGATGTTGACAGAAGGGAAAGTTACTACGGAAGATATTAATAATTCCTTATCAATGATGTCTCAATCCTTAGCATTTATTAGAGAGCGTTACCCTAAGGTATTAGAAAAATATAAAGCCTCTCTTAGAGAAAGGGTATTAGAAATAAGCTCAATTAAAGCTAGTGATGAGCGACTGAGTATCGAAATAGAATTATTTGCTTCTCGTACGGCTATTAATGAAGAGATTGTCCGACTAGGTAGTCATATTCGTGTTATGCAAGAAAGTGTTACCGGTATTCGTAATGATGTTTCTTCTAAAGAGTTAGACTTTATTGCCCAAGAAATGAATCGAGAAGTAAATACTATTGCTTCTAAATCCTCTGATTTTGAAATTACAGAACATACCATTATCTTAAAAAGAGAGATTGAAAAAATGCGAGAACAGTTTAGAAATATCGTTTAGAGGAAGAGATCATGGATCATAAAAAAGTCATTGTTATTTCTGGGCCTAGTGGTGTTGGAAAAACAACAATGTACAAAAAAATACTTCAAGAATATAGTAGCGATCTTTCTTTCTCTATCTCTGCAACAACAAGAAAAATTCGTGATGGCGAATCTGAAGGTAAAGATTATTATTTTTTATCCTTACAGGAATTTCAACGTTTTATTGATGAAGACCAATTTATAGAGTGGGCAGAGGTTCATCATAATTACTATGGGACTCTTAAATCAGAAGTATATCGTATTTGGAAGGAAGGAAGGCACTGTCTTTTGGATCTTGATGTTCAAGGTGGTCTTAATATCCAAAAATTATTTGGAGAATGGGCTTATTTAATTTTTATTCTTCCCCCCTCTTTAGAATGTTTGGAAGAACGTCTTCGTTATCGGGGTATGAATGATGAACTGTCAATACAACAACGACTTGCTAATGCAAAAAAAGAAATAGCCCAAAGTGTGAACTATGACTTTATATTAAAAAACGATGATTTGGAAAAAGCAGTAAGTGAATTAAAAAAATCGGTTGAGCTTTTTTTAATTCACACATAATAACAACTCCTTTATTACTACAAAAAATTAATATAGAACACGACTCTTAAAAACTTCTATTCAATCTTCTCTTTTATTTATTATATCTAGTGTAAAAATTTCTAAAATTAGAATAAATCGTTTATAAAATATTTCTTTTATACCCGATAATTTTTGTTATTAAGAACAGCTTTTGATTTTGGAATTTTTATAAAAAACAATCATTCTAGTAAGATAGATTCTCTTATAGTAATAAAATAAATAGAATAATAATTTTATGAAATTATTTCTAAAGCTTTTCTCTTAATTTCCGAATTTCTAATATCGTTATTAATAATTATTTTATTATCTTTATATGGAGGATTTCATGTACTATGGATTCATAATAAAAATAACTATACTCCTTACTCTATTTTTTACTCCTATTGCTGCTCAAGAAACAGTAACCAAAGAAAATGCCGAAAAATATCTTTATGGTATTGCTGCTTGGTATGGAGATCAGTTTGATGGGCAAACAACGGCAAGCGGTGCAAAGTATTCACCCCAATCGCTAACTGCCGGACATCGATCGCTTCCTTTTGGAACAAGGGTAGAGATCGAGAATCTTAGTAATGGGAAAAAAGTCCAAGTGCTTATTAATGATAGAGGACCTTTTGAGAAGAATCGTATTATTAATCTTTCTAAGCAGGCGGCTGAAATTTTAGAATTTACTGCAGAGGGAACAACCTTTGTAAAAATCACAATTTTAGAATTGGGAACGTCGTTAACGAGTCCTTTAGGTCTTCCTGATCCCCCTATTGGTCAGGAAATACCTCAAAATTATAAAATCCCACAGTCAAATAACACCTTATCTCTTAAAGATACACCGGTTAAGGATGATTATTCTTTTTTAAACGATAGTGATTTATTTGCAGATTTAGATAATGAATTTGATTTTATGGATGATTCGTTTGATATAGATTTTGTTAATAAAGATTCCCAGTTAAAAGCACAAGGAATAATGACAAATTTTGCCGATAATAATCCCGGAGTAGAGCCTATAGGATTTGATAGAAATATTCAAGATATTTTAATTGATGACCCTTTATCAAATATTATCATTGGTCCAGAGGATGAATTTATTGCTGCTCCTAATTTTCCTAGGGAAATTTTACAAACAGCACCTTCGCACATTACTCCGGAAGAACAACGATTACTTAATGAAAATGCTTATGATCCGTTTTCCGATCTCTTTAACGATACAACAGAACCATACAGTTTTCAAGAAGAAATAGGGTCAAGTCTTGTTTCTCCAACTGTTCCCCGACAAGCAAGTGCTTATAATATTGATGGAGACTATAACAACGTACTACCGGTTATTAAGACAAATGTAAGCCCAATGACTAATATTATTACCAATACTCCTGCAGAAGAAAGTATAAGAAACGACAATTTTTATAATGATTTTTATTATTATACAGAAGATCCTATTGTAGAACCTACTATAGAAAAAGGAATGACAGCAACAAATAGAACAAACCAGCCAACAAAACCTTTAGAATCTATGAACTACAAACCAATAGAAAGTATGGAAGGATATAGACAGCCTAGGGAAGATTTTAAACAACCTGTAGAATTAGTTCCTCAAAGATTAGGGAATCATTATGTTATTCAATTAGGGGCTTTCAGTAAGCAACAAAATGCTCTCAAATTATACGAACAGCTAAGATCTTCAGGGTTTAACACTTATATTACCGATGTAAAAGTTAAGGGACAGAATTTAATGCGTGTTCGTGTAGGATATTTTAGAACTCTAGATGATGCAATGCAGATTTCTGTAAGACTAAAGGAAATCCATGGAATTGATAATCGTATTATCCAAATAGATTATGAAGATACAAAATAAATTCCTATTAAATAGTTAAAGAACAATAAAAGATAAATAAAACGTCCATGTAATGGACGTTTTATTTTTAAGGTAATATTTTTACAAAAATATCAAACTTTCTTTTAAGTTTTATCATGCTATATAAGCCTTATTTGGATTTTCTTTTCTAGGAAATTGTTTTTAAAAATGAAGTAACCTCTTCAAAAACTTGATCTTTTGTATAAATATAACTCAGCAAACGATGTCTGCTGGAATAAGGTTCTAATGCAATAGGTGTCTCTAACACACATTCTTTAATAATCGATGATGAGATAGCACTTTTTATCGTGATAAAATCTTGAAAATCAACAATTCTATCTCCTTTTTCATAGATTAAAAGACAAGGTGTTTTAATCTGAGAAAGTTGTTGGATTGTTTTTTTTAATCCTAGATTCATTGAATGTAGGGTTAATCCAAAATGAAATTCTTTTTCTGTATAATGACCATCAACAAGAGATTTTTCATAAGCATTACGACACTTAAGAAACATCCCTTTTTTAGGGATGAAAAAAACTAATAATCCCGAAAGAAAAATTGCTACATTTCTGATAAAAGAATTCTTTGTATGGATAAGATGAATAGGAGCTGCAATGATAATTAATCCACTTAAAAAAGGGAGAGTAGGAGCAATACTTAAGGCTATTGATCCCCCTTGCGAATGTCCGGCTAAAACAATTTTTTTGTAATCTTTATTATACGCTAAAGAACGGTGTAAAGCGACTTTTAGGCTGTCTTCCCATTGATAACTTTGTTGTGTCGATAAATCATCGGCAGATAAGGACGCATTTGGTAGTGCGGGAGCATATAAATCCCAGCCTTCAGTAACGATCATCTTGGAAATTTCTTGGAAAGTATCCGGAGAAGAGTACATACCATGGAGAAAGATGACTAAATTTTCATTGCCTTCTTTTTTTTGCCAAAGATCAGGAATCTTAGAAAATTCTGTTTGTGAGATGTTGTTTTGTGATTTAGGGTGGAGATATAATGTTTGTGTAGTGATCCAAAAAACTAGCAATAGTATTCCAATAATTATTATTATCATTGTATTATTGTCCTTTAATATAAATTTGACCGGGTTTTTGAATGATTAATCCTTTAAGCTCCATCATCGTGAGAAGGCTATGGAGGGAAGTAATATTTATTTCTACAGATCTTAATATTTCATCAATATGGATATGTTCTTGAACTAAAGCTAAAATAATTTCTTCTTCAGGACTAATATTTGGTAAAGGTGTTGGAGACTTTTGATGTGTTTGAGCAATAAACTGAATGGTTTCCAAATTAGGATGGGAATTGAGAACTTCTTGAATGATCATATCAGGATCTAAAGCAATTTTTGCCCCTTGAGCGATTAATAAATTACTTCCTTGGTTTTGTTCCAGTAGAGGATTACCGGGAATAACGTAGACATCTTTTTGATGTTCAAGTGCCATTTTGACAGTGATCATTGTTCCCGATTGTTTGGGAGCTTGAATAACGCAAATAGCTTGAGCCATTCCACTAACGATACGATTTCTTCTAGGAAATCTCCATTTTGTAGAGGTCATCCCTGGAGGGTATTCGGAGAGTAGGATACCTTTTTCTCGAATTTGGTGGAAAAGATATTGGGAACTTTTGGGATAAATGGTATCAATGGCTGTTCCTAAAACACCAACAGTATAACCGTCATAATCGAGAACACTTTTTGCTGCCATAGCATCATGCCCTTGAGCCAGACCACTAATTACACCGACACCATAGTGAACAAAGCGTTCACAGAAAGATCGGTTAATTTTTTCGGCTTCTATTGTTGATTTTCTTGTGCCAATTACAGCAATTAAGGGAATATGAGGATTGATATTTCCTTGAGCGTATAACAAATAAGGAGGATCCGGAATTTCTTTTAAAGATTTTGGATATAGAGGATTGTGATGAGTAATAAATGAAATATTCTTTTTTGTACATTGCTGGATAATAAAATCCGCTTGGGTTTTCATATTTTGAAGGATCTTATGAGATTTTTCACTTTTAAGACCCAATAATGCTGTTTGTTCCGTTACGGGAAGTTCTAAAAAGTCGCTAATATTAGAAAATGTTTTTTTAATAATAAGAAATCTATTGTATCCGATAAGATCGGTAGCGGAAAATGCAATCAAACTATATAGATAGTGATCAGTCATCGAGGATTTCCAAATATTGTTTGTGATTGATAAATTATTTCTAAATTATTCCGGATCACTGTTAGTTTTTGATCCAATACCCCGATATTTAATTTTTGACGTAAAAAACTACGACGGCTTTTTAATTCTAAAATCAAGGCTTCTGTTTGTTCGTACAGACGGCGGGCGCGATCTACATCTCCTTGATCGTAATAAATTCGGGCAATCCCCAATAATGAATCAATATGTTCCGGATTTTTGTCTAAAATTTGTAAGAATAGTGCTTGAGCATCGGTATAGAGACCTTGATCTGTATAGATGAGTGCTAATCCATAGATGATATTTATATTATTTGGCTGAGTCATTAAACTCAGCTTAAGAAATCGGACAGCATTTTCCCCAGCCTGAGATTTGTCCGACCCTTCCGGTAAGACTTGATATAAACCTAAATAAGACATTGCTAATAGATAGGCAGTAGAAGAATCATAAGGATTAATTTCGTAAGATTTTTGTAAATTAGTAATTGCCTTAAAAACCATACCGTTTTCCAGTTGGAGTTTTCCTAAGGATACAAGATATTTTTGGAGACTGCTATCAATAATAGTTTCTTGTTTGGCTAAGGCGATAAATTCTTTTACTTCTTCAAGAGTGTTTATTGCTACTTCTTTTTTTAGCATGGTATTACTGATTCGTGCAACATATTGATTGCTAAATCCAAGATCAGTTTGTATTTTTTCTTGGAGAGGTTTCGGTTTTTGAAAGATCCCAAAAAGATTCCAAGTGCCTCCTTCTCGTAACGACGATACTCCTGCAAGATTGGTGCGATTAATTTTTTGGGCTTTTCTTATGGCTCGATCGATAGGATCCATAGAAGCACCAATCATATAACCAATGAGAAAACCAACCCCTATCATGATGATTAATAATGTTTTTGTCTTCATAATATTCCTCATACCTTATTATATCGTACAAAGCGAAAAAATTCAACTATATAAATTTGCCACTGTTTAGCGATCTTATTATTTTTAGTATATAACATTGTAATGATTAGATATTATGTTCTATATATGGATTAATTTTTTGATAAGGTAATTTTTATGATTAGATATTTTTTATTATTAGTAATATTTTTTTGTGCTAGCCTTTTTGCCTATGATTCTGGAACGATTGGTGTTGCTACTAGATTTATGGGGAATCATAATATCAGTAAAGATAAAAATTTTGCCTACAGTTTGACGATGCTTGAGTTTTATCCACAAAAACGATTTGGATTATTGGGTTATACTTCTTATTTTCAGTTGCGTTTTGCAGTTCCTTTCTTACAAGATCAACGTCTAGGCTATTTTATGAATGAATTTCGCTGGGGATTACTGCTTGGAGGTTCGAGTCGTGTTCTTCATATTATGGATCAAGAAAGAGGGTGGTCTTTACTCTTAAATGGAGGAATGACTGTAGATCTTCCTTCGGCATCTCGTTTAAAAGAGATGACCGATAATAATATTAATACTCCAGTGAATTTGGGTGCCGAACTTGAATTAAAAGCGGTATTTAATTTTCATCAATATGCTGCAATTACTTTTGGGTTTTCTTTGGGATATGTAATGACATTTTCTTATTTTGGCAGTACGGTAATCAATAATATAACAATTCCTAATCCTTACAATCTAAAATTTGACCATGCTTTTATTTATGGATTAAGTGTTGGTTTTTTATTTTAATGTTTTTCAAGGAATTTCTTCACGAGATCCATAGGAGCTCCGGTAATAATATCCATTGATCCCGATATGATAGAAATATTAGTATCTTCTTTTTGTATCGCATAGGCTCCAGCAAATAAGGTAACAGGATGCTTAGAGATATATGTTTGAATTTCTTGATCGGACATTGTTAGAATAAGTTCAGCACATACGGCACCATGATGATAGCTATCTTGATAGAGGCAAGAATAGCCTGTCCATACGAATTGCCGTTTATTATTAAGAAAAGAGAGCATTTCTTGAGCTTCAGAAATGGTACAGGGTTTACCGAAAATTTTATTATTACAGACGACAACAGTATCAAAAGCGAATACAAAATCGTTAGGAAATTTGTTTGCTACGGCTAGGGCTTTTCGTTTTGCTAGCTGAGTAACGGTTTCTTGAGGGGTGAGTAATTCCAAACCGTCTTCACAGACTCCGGAAACATAAACGGTAAACCGATCTCCAAACTCTCGATGGAATAATTCTTTTCGTCCTTCGGAGCCCGAGGCTAAGATAATAGTTTGCATGAAATTCCCTTGTAGGTGTTATTTTCTTTTTAATTAATGATTTAGAAGGGTTTTTATCAATAAAGAAATATTGCTTGAATAAATTTTTATTTTTGTTATAATATAATATATGTAGGAGG
>JBOFNI010000038.1:0-4331 GCA_051658845.1 Brevinema sp.
TTTCCTTGTCGATAACATTCCCTGTGTGAGTATCACCCCCTTCACAATCACTTATAATTTTACAACATTTCAAAAAAAAAATCAAGTGATTTCTTGATTTTTTAGTATTTATTAGTTAATATATTATTAATATAAAAAAATAAGTATTTAATCTTGACAAGAGAACAATTCTCTTTAATAATATATTAATAAAATCATAAAACAATCTTGGAGGAGTATTATGTCTTTTAAAGACTCTTTAGAAAACAAAAAATGGGAACTTTTAGAAGATGATGATATGTGGGATGATCAAAAAGATTCTTGGGACGGAGATGATGAAGAGTGGAAAGATGACGATGATGATTGGTCAGATCTTGAAGACTTCGACGATGAATAATAATAATACCAATAATACCGAGAAATTCTCGGTATTATTTTTTTAAAACTTTCTTTGCATCAGATACTCTAATAATTCATACCATAAGCCTTGATACTCTTTTTTCATCGGTATCTGATTAATAATCCCCTCCGCACACTTCTCATAAGCTTGTAGCTGTTCTGCAATGATTTGTTGGACCCCAGACTGATGATAGAGCAATCTCACTTGCTCAATTTGATCTTCTCGTCCATACAGGACTTTTGCTTGAGGGCATTTTTCTATCAGTAAACAACGGCAAAAGGTTTTTTTATTTTCTCTAATATCACCACCGGAACTCTTTCCTGTCTGCGATTGAGCAAGATAATTTAACTCATCGTCTCGAATTTGAAAAATCAATCCCAAAGGAATACTCAGCTTTTTAATCAATTCGCTATACTCTGTCATCCTACTCAAAATCAAACCTGCTTGAAAAGGAAGAGAAAAGGTATAATGTGCGGTTTTATACTGTATAATCAATAGAAGATCTTCTTTAGAAATTTCTTGATCTTGATAAGATGATTTTTCGACATCATATACTTGCCCCAAAACCGTTTTGCTTAATTCCCGAGAAAACAATCTCACTAAATCCTTATCCAGATACTGAAATAAATGAAATAAGGCTAAATCTCCCATACACATGGCAAGCGATAAAGAAGTATGCTCATCAAAACCTTGATTTCGGTAAATCTTATGCATAGAAGGTTTATTTCGTCTTAAATCATCTTGATCCATAAGATCATCATGGATCAATAAAGCTGTCTGTGCTAATTCTACTGCTGAAGCAACACTTAAGCCTTGAACATCTCGACTTCGTCCAAATGATTCTGCCACTAAGACAACAAAAATACCTCTCAATAATTTCCCACGAGAAGCATATTCATAAAGCTGCTCAGCCAATACTTGGGAATAGGGAAGAGATTCATCAATAAGATCATCGCATTGTTTTTTGATTTGCTCTAAAATTATAGGTTTCAATTCTTGGATATAGTTATTTAAATCCATACTTATAATTGTTCCAAATAGTGGATCACTTCTTTTTCAACAAATAAAGGAGTTGATGTTGAGGAAACCACCAATACCTTTTGAATCCCATCCCATTGAGATTTCTGATTTTTTAAGGTAGCCAAATTTTGCGTAAATATCGTTTTTTCGGAAGCGTTTTTTAAGATTTGATATAATTTTTTAGAGTTGGAACTCGTAGGGTCTCCAATGACCACTGTAAAATCCACTTCTTGTTGCAGGGTTAGTGATTCTTGTTCTTTATTTTCCGTAACCGGACAAATCGTATCATGAACAATAATAGGAATATCAGCAAACCGATCTTTTATTTGATCGCATACCCGCTGAAAAAACTCTCGAGAGTGGGTTGTTTGGGAAAGAATCGCAATCTGCAAACAGTTTTGAGGAATCTCTCCTTGTTTTAGAAATTGTTGTAATTCATCTTCATTTTCTATTACTAAATAATGTTGTGCATAACTGACTAATCCTTGTACTTCTGCATGATTGTTTTTCCCTGAAATAATAACGAACGAATCTTGTTGTGAAGATTTGTCAACGTGTTTCTGTACCCGTTTAACGATAGGACAAGTCATATCTTTAAGAATAAATTTTTTTGAAAGCTCTTCTTCTTTAAATCGAGAAATACCATGGGTACGGATGACCAAGGTTTCCCCTTGAGCTAACGATTCCGGATCAACAGCATTAATATGGTGGTCTCGGAGCATTTCGATATAGTTTTGGTTGTGAATTAAAGGACCGTACAGATGTACCTGTTCTGATTCTTCCCGTAATTTGAAGACACCGTCCTCTGCTCTTTTTACACCGGGGCAGAATCCCGACGTTTTTGGTACTAATACAATCATCTTACCCTTCCAATAAATCTGCTAACACATCCAAAAAAATTCCGGATTTCTCACAAAATTCTTTAGAATACGGATCTGATTTGTCATAAATTTCTTGATAAACAATCCTCACAATCCCTGCTGCAACACATGCTTTGATACAATCATGGCAAGGTTGTAATGTCACATATATTGTTGCACCTTCTACTGATATTCCGGTACGTGCAGCCCATAATAAGGCATTCATTTCCGCATGAATAGTTGTCCGTTCGGAAAATTCATGATGTTGTTCTCGTTCTTTAGGATCTCCACAAAAATAATCAGGGCAATCTTCAGGAAATCCTGAAGGTGTTCCGTTATAACCATGAGAAATAATCCGACCATTTTTAACGATTACCGCTCCTACCTGAAAATACGTACACTTAGAAGCTTTAGCAGTCGCTACCGCATGTTCCATAAAATAACGATGTTTATTCATCACATTTATCCCTTGATATTGTTTCTTATTATACCGTATTTTTCAAAAAATTGCAATACAAAGCAAGGATAGATAAAAGAATGAATTATATCCAATAATCATTACAGCAAAATATATCTATTGCAAGTGTATCCTACCTCTATTTGCTATAGCAAAACTTGTTCTTGAGATTGTTCCACTTCTATAAATATTTACTCAAAGACTAACAGCCTATTTGAATCAACAATATACTCAGTAATAGAAAAAATCTCTAAGATATAGCATTGTAACTTATTATAATATCTAGTTTAATGATCTTCTCGAAATAATTTTCCATTGATTTTGGTATTTTTCTAACATATAGTCAACATAAATAGTACGATCTTGAACGGTTGCTAAATTTTTGGGATCTCTTTCTAAAACATTCCGAACAATCCACTTAGTACTAACCACCGCTATCGTTCGCCCATCAATCTCATGTATCGTTGATTCTTCGATTGTCCATGATTTTAAAGAGCGATATTGTTGGAGCAGTTCATCTTTTTTTTTAGGGGAGCTTTCAATCGATTGCAATAATTCTTTGACCTGCCTTAGCTCTGCATTTTCCGTAATTGCAATTAATTTTTTTATATCTCCGTTTGTTAATGCTGTCAACGCATACTGGACAACTTCTGAAGGCTCTTGACCGTACGTTGTGCCAATAATAAAAAATACCATGATTAAGATTCGCATCTTACTTTCTCCTCAATATAAGAATTGTATCATAATATCGGTATAAAAAAAAAGATATAAAGATATTTAGGAATTTTCTATCAGTAATGTGCTCTCTTAAAGTACAAACCTTCTGCCGGTACAGGTTTCCATAGACCTTTGGGCAACTCTTTTCCGGCAAGAGCATCCCGAATATCCTCAAGAGATAATGCACCGTCTGATACAGACAAGGTAGTTCCAATTAAGGTGCGAATCATCCCTCTTAAAAAGCCCTCTCCTTTAATAAAAAACACTACATAATGCCCCAATTGCTTGACTCTTATATAATCGATCCGTCTTACCGTTGTTTTTTTTACACGTTCTTGAGCACTGTATCCGTAACAAAATCGAGCAAAATCATGCGTTCCTAGAAATAAAGATAATACTTTTTTAATTAATTTGATATCAATATGCTTATTATAATGGTAGACTCTTTTATAAAAACGAGGGGGTAAAATATCCCCCAAATAGATCATATAACAATAGCTTCGTGCAAGACAAGAAAAAGTCGCATGGAATTTATTATCGGTTTCACAGACTTGATAAACTCTAATCTCCGGAGGGATTTTACTGTTCAGGATTGGTAAGATTTTATTTGGAGGCAGAAGATCATGGTGTATCCGATAATGAGCAGTATATCGTAAGGCATGAGCTCCTGAATCCGTACGACCGGCACCCCAAACAACCACTTTTTGTTTGTACAATTCTGATAATATGGTATTCAATGTTCCTTGTACGGTTGGTACATCAATCTGTGTATGCCAGCCTTTAAAAGCCGATCCCTCATACGATAGCGTTAACATGTATGTTTTTTTGTTCATAATAGATCACCCTTATTTTAATCATATTATAACAAAAAGGAATTATGCTTTCAAGTTATTTTATA
>JBOFNI010000039.1:0-1031 GCA_051658845.1 Brevinema sp.
GACTGAGACGTGTGAGTGAGAAACCTCGAGATAAGAGGTGCCTCGAATCAATAAAAGGCATTGTGTGAATGTGTGAGTGCGTGAGGAGAACTGTGGGTGTTCTGAATAAAACCGGTTGCTTAGACTTATGATTTCTGAATTGTGAGTGAAAAATAAGAACCGTTAATAAATAGCTAGCTTAGGTGTGCACACGTATATATATGTATATTTTAAACTGAGAAAATAGTATAAGATTTGTGAGACCACTAAGTTAAATTGGGTAGATGCCCTACCATTGGCATTAATGAGCTATCGCATGCAAATTAATCGAAATACTCATCTAACACCGCATGAAATGCTTACAGGTTGACCTATGCCTGCGCCGCATGCTCGAGGACCATATGAAGGGCCACCTTTGGAACAGTTGCAGATGGAACTTCGTTCTTATATGAGTAAACTAACTGCCATACATAAAGCTATTTACTTACAGGAAAAAAGGAGAGTGCCAGCGGAGGCGGCAGAGACAGCCTGTTCGATAGTTCCAGGAGATTTGGTGTATCTACGGGTGTTCAGACGGAAGTGGAACAACCCCAGACGTGAAGGACCATACAAGGTTGTGGCAGCGACGCCGACTGCTGTTCAAGTGGAAGGAAAAACCACATGGTATCATCTAAATCACTGTACGAGGGTAGCTAAAGAAAGCTCAGTAAAAGGGAAGTTAAAACAAGGTGAAGCTCTAGACGAAGAGAGGGACGACGACAATCAAAGCTGAGAGAGGAAATATAGGGACAATGGGAAAGATTTGTCAAGTGATGCATTTTGCAGTTGATGTGACTATGGTAATGGCTTTGAGTATGCTGTTCATGTTTACAGTGGAGTTAACTTTTCATCCTGTGAATTCGCAAGTGACAGCTCAACGGAATAAGGAAAACCAGCCTGCTGAGAGATCCGTACCCAACGAGGATCCCAAGGTGTTCACCGTTCCAGGAGGACTAAGGGAGGTGGCAAAGATGAATGAATGGTATAGGTGGGCCGAATTCACTGTCAAAGAA
>JBOFNI010000040.1:0-1353 GCA_051658845.1 Brevinema sp.
AAGGTTCAAAAAATCCTGAAGGATCTCGAGTACTGGAATATCAAATTAATCGGCAAAACATGACCGCTGAACTGATACGGGAATTTTTGGATGAGGATCGCTCCTATTCCCATTATGTAGGAGATGTTGATTTATCAGGGAATAATCACGAAAACTGGTTAATTTTTTACGGTCATAGTTATCCGAAAAGAATGATAGAGCTTGCTCCTGATAATAGAGTTTTGTATCATTTAACGATAGACTCTTCCTCGATTATGTACCGTATCGACAAGTTCCCTCTTTATCCGTATCGGGATAAGAATAAAAAATATAGCGTGGATTACCTCCAGCCTTGATAGCTATGATTCTATAAAGATAATGTAAATAAAAAAACTCCCATTATTGGGAGTTTTTTATTTAAGATAAACCAAGAGATTTTTTTGCTAGTACGACGTAAGCACTCATTACTGGAGTGTCATTCATTGATAACCAAGCCAGTACTTTACGGTCAATAGCTACATTTGCTTTTTTAAGTCCTTCCATAAAACGGGAATAAGTAATTCCTTCTGCTCTGGTGAACGCATTAATACGGGTAATCCAAAGTTTTTTGATATCCCGACGACGAAGTCGACGATGGATAAATTCATAACGCAACGCGTGCAATAATGTTTCATTTGCAGCATTAAAACGAACACTTCTTGTGCCCTTAAAACCCTTGGCACGTTTTAAAACTTTTTTATGACGTGCTCGGGTTGTTTTTGATGTGGTAACTCTCATGAGATACTCCTTATAATATTATTACTGTATTTTTTATACAGTAAAGGCTTCAAATGGACACCCGGTCCCATTCAAATACCCGAATCAAATTAATTATGGCATCATTAATTTGATTTTGTCCGCTAATTTTTTACGAACTTCTACCAGTCCTTTACTTTGTCGTTTGACTTTTGGACTTTTTCCTTCAAGAAGGTGTCGTCTTCCGCATTTGCTTCGACGTACTTTTCCAGAGGAAGAGATAGAATACCGCTTCGCAACAGAGCGATTGGTTTTCATTTTAGGCATGAATATCTCCTGATAACTTTTTAAGAGTTTATTATTTTGCTATTTTTTTTGATAAGAACAAGAGAATTTGTCGTCCTTCCATTTTTGCTGGTTTTTCGATGACACTTTCTCCAACTTGCTCAATGATTCGTTTGATTAACTCAAATCCTATTTCTGTATGAGCCATTTCACGTCCTCGGAAACGAATACTTACCTTAACTTTATCTCCTTTTTCAAGGAAATCTTGGATTCTTCGAATACGGTAATCAAAATCATGCTTATCAATATGAGGTCCAAACTTGATTTCTTTCATTTCGATAATCTTTTGATTTT
>JBOFNI010000041.1:0-26594 GCA_051658845.1 Brevinema sp.
GGATCGTTAATGGGCACAAGTACGATTTCTACTTTTAGTGAATCAACAGTCGGTGTTACTGCCGGAGCAAGAACAGGACTAGCTTCTCTCGTTACTGGAATATTATTTATTATTGCCCTGTTTTTTACCCCTATTGTAACGATCGTCCCCTTTTTTGTTGCATCGCCGGCATTAGTCATGGTGGGAATTTATATGTTCCGAAGTATTGTTCATATGGATTTTTCAGACATAAAAATTGCTGTCCCTAGCTTTTTAACTATTGTGATGATGCCTCTTTCTTATAATATTGCAATCGGATTAAGTTTTGGATTCATTTCTTATATTGTAATGCACGTCATCGAAAAAGAATACAAAAAAATATCCCCTATTCTATGGATTATCGGTATTCTATCGGTAGTATTTCTTATGTTAGCATAATTATTCTTCATCAATTGACTCCATATATTATCATAAAAAAATAACAATTAAAATATTTTTAAAATTTCGAATCCTTTATTCTCTATAAAGACTTATATTAATTATAACACTCCTAAAATAATATAGTACCCCTAACTCCTATATATTATATTATTTCCCTAAATATTAAAGCTCCTTTTCCAAGGAGCTTTAATATTTACCTGATTCCTAATCAATACTTTATTTTATAAATAAAAATATTTATCCATCCTGACGGTATTTATAAGAACGAAGTTGTCTCTGCTTTTTTTTGTCATCATAGATTTGATTCCAATCTTTTTTATGCTCTCGTTTATAATCGCGTTCCATTTTTTTAACAAACTTATCTTCTTCCGTTCCTGTTTCTTCAGGGGCTATTAATTCATACATTTCCCGAGCCATTTCTCGGGTAACATTTTTCTCAGTGAGTTTTAAAACGGTATATTGATAATATCCCAGCTCTCGAGTAATAACAATTCGATCACCAATTTTTAGTACTTTGGCAGCTTTTGCAATCTCACCATTGACACGAATTTTATTATTTTCCACTGCAGCAACGGCTTTACTTCGTTGCTTAAAAATTAATGCGATTTTTAACCATTTATCGAGACGCATTTTTACTTTCCATTTTTTCGGGAGCAGAGACTCCCAATAGATTGAACCCTAGCATTAGTATTTTTTTTGTAGCATTACACAAGCTCAAACGAGATTCTTCCTGTTCTGCCCCAATAATACGACACTCTCGATAAAATCGATGAAATTCACTGGCAAGTTCTTCTAGATAATTTGGTAATTTATGCAGATCGTATGTTTTTGATAATTCTAAAATCAAATCTTCAAATTTAATCATTTCCAAAATAAGTGCCTTTTCTTGTTCGTGAGTAAAATGATTAAATAAAGGAGTTTTACTGGAATTTCTCAAAATAGAAGAAATTCGAGCATGAGCATATTGCACATAAAACACAGGATTGTCGTCACTGGATGTTTTCGCCGTTTCCAAATCAAAATCAACAGAAGAATTCATCGGTCTTCGGAGTAATAAATAACGAGTTGCATCCGTACCGATTTCTTCAACAACGTCATCTAAGGAAATCATATCTCCAGTCCGTTTACTCATCCGTACCGGTTCTCCATTACGAAATAAATTAACCATCTGTCCCAAGAGTACCGTCAATTCACCACCTAAAACTCGAACTGCCGCAGAAATCCTCTCCACATAACCATGATGATCAAACCCTAGAATATCAATTAATATTGGAAATCCCCGTTGAATTTTGTTGTAATGATAAGTAATATCAGAAGCAAAATAAGTAAAATCCCCATCACTCTTTACGATCACACGATCTTTATCATCTTTACTATACTCTGTTGAACGAAACCACAAGGCATTGTCCTTAGTATAGGTAGCATTTTTTTTATTCAGTTCGCTAAAAGTTTTCTCCATATCTTGATGAAGGCTTTTTTCAGAAAACCAACGATCAAATTCCGTACGAAATTTATTTAAAGTCTTTCGTTGGGATTCTTGCATTAATACTTCTGGAGCAATTCCGGAAGCAGAAACTTCATCCGCTAATGCTTGTACATAAGAACCTCGATAACCGTCCTCAGGCACTTCCTTACCTTCTTGAAGAGCAGTAACACTGGCACGAAGATGGGCTATCTGTACCCCAGCATCATTGACATAAAACTCTCGAAATACATCCGCTCCGGAAAATGTCAGCAGACGTGCCAATGAATCTCCAACAGCAGCCCATCGTCCATGCCCAATATGAAGAGGTCCTGTCGGATTTGCACTAATATATTCCATTAAAATATGTTGTCCCGATAAACTATCGTTTTGCCCAAAGGATTCTTCTGTTAAAATCTGTTGTAATTTATTAGTTAAATAGCTATCGCTAAGAAAAAAATTTAAAAACCCCGGTCCAGCAATTTCTACTTTAGAAAACATCGCTTCTTGAGTAATCATTGGTAAAATCTCTTCTGCTACCATGCGGGGATTTTTTTTAAGGGTTTTTGCTAATCCTAATGCAATAGGAGAAGCATAATGTCCATGTTTCGTATTTTCCGGATACTCTACTACAATATGTTCCGATTTAATCCCTAATTGATTTAGAGCATGGTTAAGAATATCTCTAATTTGATTTTTTGGAGATCGGTGTTGCATAGCCATCTTCCTTACTTTGTTTTCTAAAAAAAGATTCAAAGGGAATCGACAATCCTAAAATTACCGTTAATAAGCCAATATTTAGAGTTAAAATCGCAAAAAACGCCTTAGGAGTTTCATAATCTCTAGTAATAGGAGCTACTAAAAGGTATCCCAACAGTATAAGACCCAAACCGCTAGACATCACCAGCCAATTGTATTTCGTTATTTTTCTTTTTGGTACCACGTCTGACTCCTTTTGTTTTTTCTTCGATCATATGATACTTAACCAACACTTGTTCCAAATGCCGTAGAGAATCGGCAAGAGCTACTGCTAATGCTTCTCCCTGTAATCCTGATTTTATTTTATTATTTTTTTTCATTTCTTTCCCATAAAGGTGCTCTTTTAAAATCTTCTGAGCTTTATTATATTGTAAAAATTTTTTCTCTCTTTCCCTGAATGTCCTTGTATGAACTCGATCTCCCTTTTTCCGTATTAGTAATTCTTCTCTATCTTGATAATGAAGGAGCTCATGATAAATAACAAATTCTAAAGCGCAAGACTCTTCCCCCAATAAAATAGGATGAATGCGAATTTCATTCTTTTTCGCATGATAAGAACCAAATATAATCGCTTTTCGTTTAATTTTCTCTTGACCTTGGGAGATCCGTATTGTGGGAAGTTCCGAAAATAAAAAATATTCCTGATTCACTTTTTGTAAAGCTTGATTCAATATCATTAATGTTCATATCCTTTAAATTGATTGGGGAGACACCGATTTTTATTATAGATAATAAACGAAGGGTCTTTTGCAGATAAGATACGACCAATTCGTGATATTTTTACCCCATCTTGTAAGGCAAGCTCTTCATTAATAATTTCTGCACTAGTGAAAAGCAATTCATAATCTTCTCCACCGATTAAGGCTTCTTTTTGATAAAAGATCCGGTGTTCCTGTATATTGTCTATCCCTATTTGCTCTTCACTAAGAGGGAGCGCATCCGCTTCTATACAAAAACTGGTCTTTGATGCACGGCATAATTTTTGCAGATCTTCAATTAATCCATCACTAATATCCATCGCAGAAGAAATCGGATAGCGTCTTAGATAATTCGTCCAATGATTTCGTGGATTGGGGCGATAATGTCTTTGGTGAAAATATCGTTCATTTTTTATGGGAAGACTAGGAATACCTAAAATCTTATTAAGATAAAGCCTTGAATCCCCTAAAGTACCAGTACAATAGATAAAATCCCCTACTTGTGCTTGTGATCGAAGCCAAGGTTGATGTGCCTGCCCAAAAACAGTAACAGAAGCAAAAAATTCTTTTGATCTGACCGTATCACCACCTACTAAATCTGCTGGATAATCATTGAGAAAAGTACGAACACCCGATAAAAAACTACGAAATTCTGAGGATGTCCAATATTCCGGTAATGATAAAGTCAATGTATAAGCACTAACATAGCCTCCCATTGCAGCAATATCACTAGCATTAGAAGCAAAAAGCTTATAAGCGACATCATCCCAAGAAGCTTTCCCTTTAATAAAATGAATCCCTTCTACAATAGCATCAGTAGAAACTAATTGATTACGTTCTAAAACAGCCGCATCATCACCTATTCCCAATCTTCCTGTGCCTGATTCAAACAATACTTTTAGTTCTTCAATAATCTGTGATTCCGATAATATTTGATTATTTTTTGGCATTGATCTACCGCATTTTACCAATCGGAGAGTCTTGAAGAGTTTTAATATCTGTAAGTTTTCCTAAAATAATTAAAATATCCCCTTCACGTAATTCATCATGGGGATTAGGGACTTCATCAATTTCATATTCATAAATATTTTGAAAATTCTCATCAACACGGACAATAGGATGTTTAATTGCAATAACGTTTACTTTATAACGCTTCCGTAAATCTAAATTCACAAGGGTTTGACCGGAAATCTGTTTGTTAATTTGTACTTCAATCATCGCATGATTCTTCCAAATCCTCTCATAGGACAGAACAAATCCTGATCCCCCAACTAAGGTTCCCACTAGTTTTTCAGCACTTTCAATCTCAGGGCGAATAATTTCGGAAACGTTAATCAACTGCAAAATTTGAGCGTGTTCAGCACTATTGGCTCGTGCAATAATACGAGGAATTTTAAATTTTTTCATGAGAAGCGTTGTCAAGACACTCATCATCATGTTTGCTCCAATACAGATAATCGCACAGTCTACCGAGCTTGTATCTAATTCTTTCCAAGCTTCTTCAGCTGTCGAATCTAATTGATAAGGAAACACCGGTAGCTCTTTCATTTTTTGGATTGTATCAGGGTTATTATCCACAACGATGACCTCAGCTTCCGATTGTGATAGACTATGGACAATTTGAGAACCAAAAACTCCCAAACCAATAACTAAAAAGGTTTGTTTTTCTCCAACAATGGTTGGCATATATCCCCCTAAGATTCTTGTGCAAACTATTATTATATTACTTTAATTTTGATAAAAAATCAAGATTTTATCAACCAAGATTTTACTAATTACTATTGATACCATATCATTTGCTTTAATATGGTATCAATCGAAAAGAAATTTTTTAGAAAGTTGAGTTTCTTAACAAAACATTTTATAATAGAAGAATATGAAGTTAATAATATTAACACTCTTTCTTCTATTCTCTACCCCTAGATTTTTTTCACAAGATGCTCCTCTATCTCCAATCATAGGGGATGAATTACTACCACCAGGAGCTGGTTATACCCCACCTCCGGTAATTAATCCTGATGCTCAACTCTACCTTCCTGAAACATTTTCTCCTACCGATATTCTTCCTTCAGGACGAGAACGAGAAGAGTTGTTAGGGCAAACGAACGCAGTTGTCAAAGATCCCCCTATATTTTGGGGAGGATTAACTCTAGGTGCTCAATACGGGCAATTTGACAAACTTCCCTATACAGACGTATTTATTTCTCCCTATATGACTGTCGGTCCATTCTTTATTGCTTATGAAGTGCCTCTACGTTTTGATTGGAACGGAACTTTTATCATAAGAATGTGGAACTCTAAAGCCGCTCTTATTTCTAAATTGTCAACGGATATCTATTATAGTAAAACAAATCATACTTTTCGCCATATCCAAGCTTCCATATACGGTGGCGAACAACTGTTTCAAGGACATGGTCGTTTTTTTTACGATTATAATCCCAATCTGTACACACCTTATGAACCATTCAAAACGTTCAAATTGAGTTTAGATGTTTCTTATGTTGGATTCAACTATATTCTTGCAAATATTGCACAACCAGATCTAATGGGGCTTGAGTTTTATATCAGACCACTTGCCGGTCTAAAAAACCCTAAAGTCCAAACGATAAAAGATTTAAAATTTTATACGGTCTTTGGAGTCGATTTAGATCCTTTTCAAGGTTTTTCCTCCACACTCTATACATTTGTACCCAATCCTCTATCACCAACGTTTTCTATGTTTGAAGTAGGCCTTGATCTCCCTGTATTTGTTTCCCAAAATCGTATCTTCTCATTAACACTATATGGAGATTATTCCCAATTTATTGCAAATTCCAAAGATACCTTTCATATTAAAAACGGTTCCGGTATTTCCAGTGGATTATTGATAAACTTTATTGAAAAAATTCCTATCAGATTCGAAATTTCACAAGCATTTGGATACTGGCAACCTCGCTGGATTAATATTTTTTATTATATTGATCGTCCTTATATTGAAGAAGGTTCTGTTCAACGAAAGAACAAATATATGACTTTAATGCCTAATCTCACTTATTTTACTACCTCCATTGCTTTTGATTGGAGCGAAAAAAATCTCCTAATCCAAGCAGAACTCTATGGGGATTTTTCTAGTAGAGATTTGTGGCTTACTTTATCCTTTACCTTGGGCAATATCCTAGTCAAGCAACTTTCTTTATCTATTTATTGGACAATCCGCCAACTAACAACAATTAAGATCAATGAATGGTTTGAACCTCAATATAATGTCATCGACATTAATCTCAAATACCACATGATGCCTAATATGTACTGGGGAATCTTATTTAAGATCAACGGGCGTATTTCCGAATCTTTTGATTTTGAGGATCAACCTACTATTAATACTGTACCGTTTATCTTTTTAGGAGTCGATTTTTCTTTTCGTTTTTAATAAAAAAAAACTTCTAAGAATACTTAGAAGTTTTTTTTTATTTATAATAATGATTTAGCAACAGTAAGAGCTGCTTCGTAATTTGGCTCTTGTGTTACTTCCGAAACATATTCCACATAACGGATTACATTATTTTGGTCAAGTACCAAGACAGTACGAGATAATAGTTTTAATTGGTCAATAAGAAGACCATATTTTTTTGCAAAATCTCTTTCTTGATAGTCTGAAACAGTAAGTGAATTTTCCAATCCTTCTGATCCACACCAACGTGCTTGCGCAAAAGGAAGATCTAAGGAAATAGTCATTAAGGTAATTTCTTTAAGTGCATCTACCTGTTTATTAAATTTTTTTGTTTGTACAGCACAAACACTGGTATCTAAAGAAGGTACCGCAGAAATAATTTTGACTCCTTTTAAATTGCTAAGAGAAATAGGAGCCAGCTCCCCATTAACAACTGTAAAATCAGGGGCTGTATCCCCTACTGACAATTGATTTCCCGAAACAGTCAAAGGATTCCCGTGAAAGGTAATATTTAGCATAATATATTCTCCATAAAATAAACTTTTTTATATTATACAACAAATTTATAAGGAGAATCAATCATTCTCGAGTAAAAAGTTTACTAAAATCATAGCCGATTGCAATATAGGATTTAAATTCTATAAAATTCCCTATAGAAAAGTTATTTCTCCAAGCAACATATAAATAATTATCAAATACAAACTGAGCCCCCGGCAATGTAAAAACAAATCCGACAGGGGGAATAAATGCAATATTCTGACCGATCGTATAATAACCGTTAGAACGGATATTCAAGCCAATCCCTATCAAATCAACAATAACTCGGTATCCTTTATCTGTTTGACGACCTATCCCATAAGTTCCCAATACATTAAATTCAAATGCTGAAGGAGTCATAATCCCTAAAAATTCTACATCTGTGGTGATTGCATGAAAAAACCGATCTTCTTTTTTATTTTGAATCTCTGCCGTATAAGAGAATCCTCCACCACCAAATAACCACACCGTTCCTGTACCTAAAAGACCATACAATTTTGGTCTATGATTTACTTCATAAGCAAATAAAGACTGAGACATTACGATCCCAACTAATAACAGTAGAATTCTCATTAGTATCTCCAAAAACATTATTTTTCCAAAGATACTAAATAAATCTCCAAACACCAATTATTACGATAGAATATTGATAGAAATATCTACATTATCATAAAACTGCTTAATTTTATTTTCCAAGCGTTCTTTTAGATTCAGGTAATATCCCAACTCCATATGCTGATTGATACATACTATTTCTAAAGTAACAAAAGATCCTCTCCCAACTTTAAGTACTAATATCCATTTTAAAGAGAAATTCTTAGTAAAATCCTCATCTTCATTCAATAATGATTCAATCCCTTGTTTATATTCAGAATTAGTTGCACGAAGCATCATTTCTTTGAAAGAAGATGTAATCAGATGGAGCGGTTCTGTAATTGTTAAAATACATAAGATAATAACTAAAATCTGATCAATATAGCGTTCCAACCACTCAAAAGACGTGCCTCGTAATTGTAATACCCCCAATAAAGAAAAAGCTATCACTGTAGTGATTGCTGTATTAATTTTCCACCCTTCGTATTCTGCAGCCAGCAATCCAGTCGGATCTTTTTTATAAGCTATGGCACAAACAACTAGTGTTAGGATATTAATAGCTAGTGCGGGAAAAGCATACCACAACATTGCCTCAACATTCGGTTCTCGACCTCCTGATAGTAGTACAGTCCAATTCGCATGAATTGCCATCACAACCAAACCTAAAATAAAGAGACCTTTAATAAAAACCATAAAAGATTCGTAAGCGTAGAAACCTACAGGGTGATTGTCCGTATAATCTTTATTAACAATATAAGAAATAATAAGACTACCCATAGAAATCAATACAGAAAGAAGATTAAAAGCTCCATCTAAAAAAATTGCATCCGATTGAGTATAATAGGCCATCCCCAATCCATACACTGCCATCACAAAAGCCCCTAAGATCGAACTACCAATACCAACTCTTTCTATAGACATTATTTTCTCCTTAAGAATTACTTTATTCAGTATCTATCCATTTAAAAACAATAAAAAATATTTTATATCGAAAATTAATTATCTCAATGTAAGAGGATTTTATCATAATTTAAGACAATTGTCAAGCTTAACTATTTTTTTCTCATATTATATGAAGAACATATTTTATAATAAAAAAACTCCTGTAATCTTACGAATACAGGAGTCAGCTCCCCATCCATGCATGTTTTGTTAACAAAACATGAGCCCCATAGATATTGTCTGCGGTATTAACC
Organism: Brevinema sp.; assembly: GCA_051658845.1. Taxonomy (GTDB): domain Bacteria; phylum Spirochaetota; class Brevinematia; order Brevinematales; family Brevinemataceae; genus Brevinema_A. The sequence continues at coordinate 9,097 of JBOFNI010000041.1, forward strand.
TCAGACGATTTTATAAAAGAGTCGCTTTAATTTGCTAAAAAAACTTTATAAGGTCTAGGGAATATTCTTAATAATATTTCTTTTAAAGAATTTGAGATAGAAATCCCCATTAAAAAGCTCATAGAGTTTGTATTCGTTGAATTTTAGACCATGACCTCAATTTCGCTGACACCATAGTATTAAATGATACAAACTGCTATGAGCAGTTAATATAAAACTCTATGATATCAAAATAAATATCCAAATAAGAAACTGTAACAAAATACAGAATCCCGTATATATTTATCAAAACCCTTGTGTAATAAGATCTAAAAGATCTAAAATTCAACTATTCTATTATACCAAAAAATTGGGTAATTGTCAATGTTATTTCTTAGAATTAATTTTTAAAAAATCATGGGAAAACCTAACTCTTATAAAAATTTAGAAAAAGCCAAAATCGTATTTTTATACTAGGAATCTCTCTATAAATACAATCAGAAAAACACTACAATATTCTTTTAATAATATTAATCACTTACCTAGATAGCACAGTATCTCTTATCAGTCCGTTTTATTTACTATTTCACCGAAATCCTAAGCCTAAATATATTTATACCGATAATAATATTAAAAGTTATGGAGAATCAATATTAGTAAGTATAGGGTATTATTTTTGTATTAAATAGGAGATTACAAAAATTTATTATAATACTCTTGACATATCACAATGATTTAACGATATTTAAATCACTATTTAAAAACATCATTATTTAAATTATTAGGAGTTAATATGAAAAATACCATTTTCATGACCGAACTGGAACAAGGATTCCAACAAACAAATACCATGACTTCATATCTTAGAGAAATTGACCGTATCCCTCTTTTAACTAGAAAAGAAGAAGAGCTACTTACTTCTACTTATGGAACATGCTGTCAAGAAAAAAGAAAAGGAAATCCGGAATATATACTTTGTTCAAATTGTACTTTTATTAAAAATAAATTGATTACTTCCAATCTTCGTTTTGTTGTTTCTGTTGCAAAAAAATACCATAATAACACCTTATCTCTTGCCGATCTTATCAACGAAGGAAATATTGGATTACTTACCGCTGTCGATAAATTTGATCATACTTTAGGATATCATTTTATTTCTTATGCCGTTTGGTGGATTAAGCAATCGATCCTCAAAGCTATTTCTGAAAAATCTCGAATGATCCGTGTCCCTATGAATAGAACAAATGATCTTTTCAAAATCGCAAAATTTATTCATGAATACACAAGGACTTTTTCTCGAAAACCATCGGAATCAGAAATTGAATCCCACATCGGTATTCCCCGTAAAGATATTCTACGTATTCTCAATATCTCTGCGGGGCATACTTCTTTAGAAGAGCTTGCTACTAATGAAAACTCCGAATATAACGACGTTGCCGATACATCTTTCAATCCTGAACAAAATGCATTATCCCATTCTTTAAATTATGGAATTATTGAGCTTTTGAATGCTCTCCCTGAAAGAGAACGTTTTATTTTAATTCATCGTTTTGGGCTTCATGGACAAGATCCGCTTTCTTTATCAAAAATTGGAATATTACTGGGAATTACCAAAGAACGTGTCCGCCAATTAGAAAAACAAGCTTTAGCTTCTATTAAAAAACTTGCTCATGATAAACAAATGATCCTTTATTTCTTTGAGTAGGATACAACTGATCTTCTTTATACTTGTTAGGGATCACATAAAAAAAATAGAATCTAAACAGACTCTATTTTTAATATAACGATGAAAAAAAACTAAAAGGTTAATGCAAAACTTGTACTTACATAAGGAAAAACAGCAAATCGTTCAAAAACAACCCCACCACCTACTCCTAAGAGATAACGATTGAGGGTAACGTACAACGATGCTCCTAAAGCATGTCCTTTGGTATTAATTAACGTATAATCAATAGAAAATCCTGTACCAAATTGACTTAACAACGATTTTGGATGATATTGATTTTGTATATATAAGTAGCCGATAGAAGTTGAAAAATTAAAACTCGGACTACTGTTAAAATCATAGTCTACCCCCATTCCAACTTTTAACAAAGCCTTATCAAAAGGTCGATCTGGAGAATGAAAAAGGTGTAATGAATCAATCCCTATTCCCATATTCCCATTAAAATAACTGAGAGAAGCACCTGTACCAATTGTATAAATAGAAGGTCTCTGACCGGTTTGCGATATTTCGATATTCCGATCTTGAGAATGTAGTATTCCTGTAGACAAAAGGATAAAAAGTCCTATTATTTTCATATTCTAACTCCTTGCCCTATTATACTAAGAATCATTAGCCCTGTCAATAGTTTTTTAATTTAATCAATCTAATCCCAAAAAAAACCTTCTAAAATACCAGATAATAACCATAAAGGTATACAAACCACTAATAGAACAAACCAAGAACGTCGTATCGTCTTCATATCCTGTTTTTTATAAGCATCAGACAGAATTTTAAGCTCGGAACAAAATATCAGGAGCACAGCTGTTTCAAATAAACCATGAGGTAATAACAAAGGCAAAACTTTTGAAACATCGTACTGATAGAGAGAAAAAATAATTCCCAAAGCCGTCCCATTTAATACTACAAAAAAAGAAACCAATTCTTTACGATACAATCCACAAAAAAGAATAAATAACATCGTTAAGAGATTAAACAACAAAATACTAAAAATTGTAATCGGTACTCGTGTTAGCAAAAAAATTAATACCTGTTGAATATCATAAACACTATTCTCCGGAACAATCATTAACAGTAACATTGACAAGATAACAGACAAAAAATACTCTCTACAAGTTTGAATATAAGAATAAGACATTAAGATTGATTAAAAGAATTTAATTGATCTAAAAATTGATTCACGATGAGTATATTTCTATACCCTGCAAGCTCATAATATAAACGATCTAAGCGTTGAGTCAGTTCTTTATTATTGGGTTCTTGAGCTTGACGTAGTAAAAACGATTTGATTTCTTTTTCGTGAGCAGGAATCATCTGTTTTGCAGATTCCAAGACCTCCGGTTGTTTTAATAAGAGCAAATACATTTCTATCATTGCCGTATAAAAGGTATTGTACTCTTCAGCATTCTGAAATCCTGCTCGATCAAGCCGTTCTGCAAATGCTTGCTCTTGAAATAAATATTGATAAAACCGAACATTATAATCTTCATCAGAAATATTCATCCTTGAAGCAACGCTTTTAAATTGTTCGGATTTATTTAAAATGACCGGCATTAAAATGACAATCTGTTCCATCCTATCTTGATCCAACTCAATATAAGACAATTTTTCTTCAATAGAAAGATCAACTTTTGGAGTACATGCACTAAAAAATAATAATAACAATAAAACTTTCTTCATATTATCTCCTAGAATCCTGTTCTTTTAAATTCTTTATCAAAAAATATTTTATTCATCATCACAACGACAGGTCTTCCATGAGGGCAAGTGTGAGGATTTTTACAAGAACTCCATTCTGTAATCAATGCTCTTACTTCCTCGGAAGATAATATATCTCCCGAACGGCTTGAGCCCTTACAGGCAATCATTTTACAGAGCGAATCCCAACGATAGGAATCTTGAAGTAATAAATCTTCGACAAATAGCTCCCGTAATACCATATCAATGGATCCGACGCTGAGCATATTCGGAATACCTTCCACAGAAAACGCCGTTTCACTAATAGGATTAAGAATAAAGCCCAATTGATTCAGTCGTGGCTCAATCTGTTCAAAAATTTCTGCTTCTTGTTTGGAGATTTCAAAAAGGATCGGAATAATCTGTTGACTGGGAACCGATTGCTGATAATATTCTAAAATTTGTTCATAACGAATCCTCTCATGCATCGCATGAAAATCTGCTAAATAGAGTGTTTCTTGATCGTCAAAAACCAAGTAGGTCTGAAAAATCGTCCCCATATATCGTGCGGAAAGAAACTGACTAGAAGAAGACTGCTGTTTTTGAAACAAAAGCTGTAGTTGTTCCTTATAAGAATCAGGGAAAACATTAGAAGAAGAAGTTTTTGACCTGAAAGAAGGGAGATTAGCTTTTATTGAGGGACTGGAAACCGAAGTCAATGGTGTTTTCCTTAAATGGGTTTCTTGAGGATCTTCTTCTTGAAATTCCTTAGAAAAAGTAAGCTGCTCCAATCCTTTCCGTATCGCCCGACGAACAATAGACGCGACTGCTTGTTCATTCTCAAAACGGATTTCTCGTTTTTGTGGATGGACATTAAAATCTATTTTTTCTGTATCAATCTCAACATAACAAAACACTGCGGGAAATTTGGATGGAGGTAAAATATTCTGATAAACGATAGCAATCTGTTGACGAAATGCTTGCCATTCAATCATCCTACCATTGACAAAAAAATACTGACAACTTCGTGTATTTTTATACCAAGAAGGGTGAGATAAGAATCCATAGACTTGAATCCCATTTTCTTCATAGAGGAATGCTTGAAGCACCTCTGCTAATTCAGGAAAAATATTCGTAATACGGACAAATAATTCCGAACAAGCCGTGAGTTGGTATTTTTTTTCGCCATTATGGCTTAATTCAAAGTGTACTTCTGGTTTTGCTAAGGCTTTTTTGAGAAGTTCCTGTACAATGGCACGATATTCGGAAACATCTGTACTTAAAAATTTGAGGCGAGCAGGAACATTTTGAAAGAATTTTGTAATATGTACCTGTGTACCTTGATTCATCCCTTTAGGCGAAATTTCTTGTTCGTCTCCAAACATGATAGAAATTTCTGAGCCGAACTCTTGTTCTAAAGAACGAGAAGCTATTTTTACACAAGCGATCTCTGCTAAACTTGCTAACGCTTCCCCTCGAAATCCGAAAGTTTTTAATTGCGATAAATCATTAAATTGTTCTATCTTACTAGTGGCATGATTCAAATAACATTTTTTTAGATCTTCAGCCACCATTCCTATACCGTTATCCTGTACGGAAAGATAATCTTTACCACCTTTTCCAGCCTGTACGACAATCCATGTCGAACCGGCATCTAATGCATTATCTAGTAATTCCCGAACAGCAGAAGCAGGACGATCAATAACTTCACCTGCAGCAATTTTCATTGCCGTAGCAACATCTAAGATTTTGATTGTTGACACGATTCAACTCTGATCCTATTAATTTCTTTTCGTCTGATACTACATACTACTAATACTATTCCAATGAGAATCATCGGTATCGAATACAGCATTCCCGCTGTTAACCACTCTCCCCATAAAAATCCAATATGGAAATCCGGTTCTCTAAAGAATTCCGTAAACACACGAGAACAGCCATATGAAATTAAAAACGATCCTGTTAAAAATCCTCGATATTTAGCAACAGGTACTTTATAATAAAAAATCATCTGTATTGCCAAAGTCAAGAGACCTTCCAAAAAAACATGATACAGCTGAGAAGGATGTCTTGGGATTTGTATATAACTTTGTCCATTAATGATAAATTCGGTAACGTTTTGCTCTAATTGGAGATTTGCCGTATCAATAATTGTCTGTACTTGTTCTATCGGTAATAGTTTAGCCCCACTATGCCCAAACTCCGGACGTCTTGGAAACAACATCCCCCATGGAACTGCAGTCGGTCTACCGTACAATTCTCCATTGATAAAATTCCCAAAACGACCACACGCCAAACCAAATGGAACGGAAATCAAGACAATATCGGATAAATCTAATACATTAAACGTAGCAATACGATTCCGTAGCTTATAAATCCCTAAAATTGCAGCAATATAGGTTCCGACAAAAGCCCCATGAAAGCTCATTCCCCCTTCCCAAGGACGTAAAATTGCGAGAGGGTCTTCTAAAAAATAATATTGAGGATTGTATAAAAACACATAGCCCAAACGTCCACCGATAATCAATCCCATCATCATATAAAATAACAAATCACTAAGAATTTCTACCGAATCATCGGATTTCAGATTTTTAGCAATCACAATCCTATCACTAAGAATTTCTCTTTTAGTCCACCAAAAGAAAAAAAGAAATCCAAAAATATACATAATACTATACCAGCGAATACTAAGAGGTCCTATACTAATAATTTCGATAGGAATTGGTGGGTGAATTAACATTATTTTGTCTCCTGTAATAATTATTCTTCAACAATCAACTGATCCGCATCGATAAACGCTTTTTCAACATTCACCTTAGCGATACGAAAACGAACATTCGTCCCAATTTTATACGTTATTTTTTTAGAACGATTATAAGCAGTTAATTCGTCTTCATTAAAAGAAATATAATCCGGCATATCTACATAACGAATCATAGCTTCGATTCCTGACTCTTGTTCTTCCAAAAAAAGTCCAAAATGAGTAATAGAGCTGATTTTTCCTTGCAAAGTCTCTCCCTCTCGATCTTTCATATAACGAACCGATTTGATTTTATATAAATCACGTTCTGCTTCTAAAGCGATCCTTTCTTGAGAAGAGATATGCTGGGCAATATGATCCAGCTCATCTGGGGTATACGGTGCTTGTTTCCGTTGAAATAAATAATATTTAATCAATCGATGAACCACAAGATCAGCATAACGACGGATTGGAGATGTAAAATGTGCATACAATTCAAAACCCAATCCGAAATGTCCTATATTATCCTGTTGGTAGACTGCTTGTGCCATTGATCTTAAGGTGAGGATTTCCCCTGCCATCTGTACCGGTAAACCAATAAGAGAATTAATAAACTCTTGAAGGTCTTTAGGAGTTGGTACCGAAGGAAGTTGATATCCTCTTTTGGATGCAAAATTTCGTAAACGCTGATATTTTTCGGAGGGAGGAATAGCATGCACACGGTATAATCCCAATCCATTGTTTGTCAAGAAATCTCCGGCAGCTTGATTTGCCATAAGCATAAACTCTTCGATTAAGCGTTCCGAATCCAAGCGATCTTTTTGATAAATTTTTATCGGCACGTCCCGCTCATCTAAAATAATCTTTTTTTCCCGAAAATTAAAATCAATACTGCCATTCTTCATCCGTTTTTGATGTAAAATCCGAAATAATTTATTCATCCGTAAGATGGTTTTTTTCAATTCGGAATCTTTTTCTTCAGCCCCTTGAATAATCTCTTCAACACGATCATAAGTCATACGATATGAAGTCTTAATTAATGAAGGAGTGATTTGATAATCTTTAAGATTACCATGATTATCAAAACGCATCATAATAGACATGGCTTTTTTTTCTTCATGAGGGTTTAAACTACACAACTCATTAGATAGCTGTTTGGGGAGCATTGGGATTACATCATTAATAAAATAATAACTATTTGCACGTTTTAGAGCTTCTTCGTCCAGTTCTGTATTTTGAAGAACATAGTGAGAAACATCGGCAATATGAACCCCCAATTCCCAATATCCGAATAAGGATTTTGTTAGAGTTACCGCATCATCCAAATCCTTAGAATCCGCTCCATCAATAGTAATCATAAAAAACTTCCGAAAATCCTTACGCTGGTTCTCTAAACTGGAATCCCAACTCTGTTGCTCAATTTCAGCAAATACCGAAGGGGAAAAATCCTGTGGTAATTGATATTTTTGATTGATAAGGATTAAATCATCTTTTGGCTGATTGGTATAAGTAATTTTTCTTTCATCATCTGTATATTTGTTTAGTCTATTGACCGTTTTGCCAGTCTGTCGAAGAGACACAATTTTACCGTATTTTAAATCAAGCGAAATATCCCCTTGTTCTTGAAGCAAAATCAAAATTTCTTTGATTTTTTTCTTACACTTAGGGGTGTTACACTCAAAATGCCGATAAAGTACGGCGAGATTAAGATTTTTTTTCTTTTGAATAAACGGCAGTAATACCTTGCTGTTCAATACATATCTCCTTTTTATAAAATAGCAAAGAAAAAAAATCTCTTTGCTATTTCTTCTTTTCTATTCTTTAAAATTCAAACCCTTCACTTAATCCGAGTATATATTCATCAAAATCTTCCTGAACGGTTGCTCTTAGTTCTTCAACATTTTCTTCATTCCACACAATGTTGTATTCTTCAGCTAAAAATTCTAAAAACTGCTCTTGAATACCTTCTACTCGTTGAGCAAGAATTTTTTGTGTTAATTCTTCTTGGGAATCTCTAAAATTTGCATAAACGGCTTGCCCGTCATCGGAATAAGCTGTTACAATCCTATTATTTGTATTATTATAAAATGTCATTAATTCTTCAGCAGAAACATTGGTAGATACATCTCGGTATAGTTCTTGAGAAACAATTCCATAGACAATCTCCAGTTCAGAAGACTGTTGATTTTCAGCTAATTGTTCTTTATACTGTTTAGAATTCATAATATTTTTATTGTATTCTTTCACCATTAATGCCAACTGATACACTGCAGGAGAAATCGGTCGCATCGCACTCGGAGCTAAAAGGGTTATTAATTCCATTTGCGATAATTCCATATTTCTACCTAAAAGTAAGCGAAGTATATCCTGTATTTCTTTAACCGTATATTTCTTCTTCCATAACTCGAGTAGAACATCATTATTAGAAAGATCATTAATATTTTTTTCAACACCGTTAAGAATAATCATCGGAAGATCAAGAACAGTAAACTTATAGTCTGTATTTTCAACAATATAATCCATCTGAATACTGTTCAGATCAATCATTATTCCTTCTTTTTCTATATCGATAACTTTTATCCTGCGTGCCGGTGTATGAACAAAAATTAAATAAGATCCATACTGGTCTTGCAAAATTTCCGGATAAATTCCTTCATATTTTTGTTCAAAAACTATATCATCTAAAACTGTAAACTGCCCTTTTTTAACATGTCCTAAATACCCCCCATTCTGTGCCCCTAATATTTCTTGAGAGTATTTCTCTGCAGCTAAAGCAAAATCCGTTACTGGATTTTCACTAGCTAATAGTTCATCCAAAATACTTTGGGGTAATCCTTGATTGGTAAACATAATACGAGAAACAACAGCAACTTCCACATTTTGTTTTGATATTGCGTTGGAAATACTATCTAAGCTTTTTTGGTAAGCAATATTATAAGCAACTGCCTGTTTTTGGTCTTCTCTATTTTGCTTATAAGAAAGATCATCCTGATAATTAGAAATCTTTTTGGCTTCAACAGTCAATAAGTCAGCCTCAAACAAACGATTTTGCACTACAGATTTGAAAAATTTAGGAACTGATAGAATAGCATTTAAATCTTGAGGATTTACGTATTCATAGAGAGAACGCATATCTTCTAAGGCTTCCTTAGTCATCACTTTTTTTGTTTTTCCATCGATAGTGTAAGAAACAAGTTCTTTATTTTGACCACAAGAAACAGAAAATAAAGCAACAATCCCTAATATTATTTTTTTTAGCATAATTCCTCCGACTGGACAATCCAGTATCTTTTATCATAATAATAGCATAATTTAGAAAAAAAAACAAACTTTCAATAGATAATTTGCAATAATCCCCAAAAAAACTTATAATTTATACTCATAAGAAAGAATTTGTAAAGAGTAAAATACAATAATCCTATACAGATTATGGATTTGATGGATCGTTATTTGTTAAAATAGTTGTGAACCAAGAGAATAAAAGAAATATTTGTAAACAAAAAAAATAGAGATATTAACAAAAGATAGGATGGCTTATGCTTAGATTTTCGCTTTATGATTTTGATAGAACCATCTACAGCAAAGATACCGGTGTAGAAATATTAAAATATATTTTTCGTTATAAACCTCAGAGTCTTATCTTTCTACCTCAAATGATCTTCTCCTTATTGGCATATATATTTCGCTTAATACCTAAAGATCGTATCAAAGAAATAATTTTTTCTCCCTTAACACAGTTCCATAAAAACGACTGGCAATTATTTATCTCCAGATTTTGGAACAAAGAATCCTCTTTTTTATTTCCTGATGTGCTCCAACAAATCCAACAAGATCAACAAGACGGATATATTGTTGGTATTCTTTCCGCCTCCACCGAAGACTTTCTATTTCCTATTGCTAAGGATTTGGGGGTTGATTTTTTGATTGGTACAAAACTGCTTGATACCTCTGATCGTATGAGTAATAAAATACTTGGAAAAAATTGTAAAAATCAAGAAAAAGTTTACCGTCTCTATGAATATATCACAAAATACTATCCTCATCAAGAGTATAGTATTTCTAAAATGTATTCGGATTCGCTCCATGATCTGCCTTTATTCCAAATTGCTGAACAACAGTTCACTGTCGAAAAGAATGGACGTATCCGAGAAGGTCTACCCAAAGAAAATAATAATTTATAAATATACCAAGAGAGGCTTACTAAATGAGCAAAAATTCTTATTCAGCTTCATCCATTATCGCTCTGGATTTTCCTGATAATATCAGAATGCGTCCTGATATGTATATTGGAGACAGAAGTATCGAAGGATACCACCATTGTGCCTACGAAATTATTGACAATTCCGTAGACGAACATCTTGCAGGGTATGCACAAAATATTACGGTAACTCTTCATCCAGGAAGTATTTTAGAAGTTAGTGACGATGGGCGAGGAATCCCTATTGATCTCCATGAATCCGAAAACATTCCCGCAATTGAAGTGGTAATGACCAAACTCCATGCCGGTGGTAAATTTGACCGGGATTCTTATCAAGTTTCAGGAGGATTACACGGAGTCGGTTTATCAGCTGTCAACGCGCTCTGCGAATTTATGGAAGTTGATGTCTATCGCAATAAAAAAATTTACCAAATCCGTTATGAACGAGGCATTAAAACTGTCGATTTACACGAAATCGGTACCACAGACAAACAAGGAACAACCGTTCGTTTCCATTTAGATCATGAGATTTTTCATGATATGACCCATTTCAATCCCGATATTCTGATTGCTCGACTCAAACAAAGTGCTTTCCTCAATCCTGGATTAAGGGTAATCTTTGAAAATTTACTAGAGCGTGCCGAAAGCTTAGATGAAACTGTCCATCACAAACATGAGTTCTATTATCAATATGGAGCCTTAGAATTTTTAAAAGACGATATCAATAAAGATTGCCCTGTTCTTTTTGAAGAACCAATCCGAATCGTTGGAGAACATCAAGGACTCAGTATGGATATTGCATTCCAATACCGTACTTCTAATGATGATCCTTTATTATTAAGTTATGTCAATACGATCCACACAAAAAGCCATGGACTCCATGTAGACGGATTTTGGGTTGCATACGAAAAACTCATGAAACAATATGCAGAACGAATGAAATTAAAAGGATCCCTGATTACTAAAAGAAGCTTATCGATCGGATTAACTTGTATTATTAATACACGTGTTCCCAATGCAGAATTTAAAGGGCAAACAAAAGACAAACTTACAGAACCGGCAAAAACTAATACGACAATCCGTGCTCTCACAGAAAATGCCTTAGCTAATTTCTTTGAAAAGCATCGTGAGATTACTAATCAAATTTTAGACAAAGCCATCCGAGAAATGGAAGCCATTGAATCCGCTCAGCGAACCTTAGAAAATTCTCGATCTGGTAAGATTAAACGTAAAGAAGCCTTGACCATGCTTGCAGGAAAACTGGCAGATTGTACTAGTAAAGATCCAGCAAAAAAAGAGATTTTTATCGTAGAAGGAGATTCTGCCGGTGGATCAGCAAAACAAGGAAGAAATCGAGAGATTCAAGCGATTCTTCCGGTTCGAGGTAAAATCCTCAACGTAGCAAAAAAGCAAGATGCTCTCAAAAGTGAGATTATCAGAATGATTTTTGCTTCCTTAGGGATTAATCCCAGTCTCCGACAAAGTGACGATTATCTAGACAAACTCCGTTATCATAAAGTCATTATTATGACTGATGCTGATGTTGACGGTTCTCATATTCAAATTTTATTATTAACATTTTTTTATCGCTTTATGCCAGAGCTTATTCAAGAAGGATATCTTTATATCGCTCAGCCTCCCCTTTATAAGATTTCTGCCGGTAAAGACAGCGTCTATGCCTACTCCGATGGAGAAAAAGACGAATATATCAAGAGCGAGCGTTTTTTAGGAAAAAAATATGATCTTCAGCGTTATAAAGGACTGGGAGAAATGAACGCCGACCAGCTTTGGGAAACTACCATGGATCCTGAGTTTCGTAAATTAAGACAAGTGGAAATCCAAGATGAAATTCTAACCCGATCCAAAATTGAACTGCTGATGAGCGAAAACGGAAATCCGGTCGAGAAAAAAGAATTTATCCTCTCCCGAGCCGAATTTGTAACTAATATTGACGACATCGGATAAAAATCCTTATAAAACAAAGCTCCTTAATTAGGAGCTTTGTTTTATCTATATGATGATTTCAATAATTGTTGTTTTGGAAAACTAATTTGTATGTTTTTTAGGAATCTTTGGCATAATATAAGGGGTATTCTCTTTGTATTGTGCCCATTCCGGATATTTTTCCATGAGTTCTTCCAACATAGGACCAGTAAGTTTGGAAATAATTAAGGTAATCGTTAAAGGAGATATTAATGTCAGTAATATATACGAAAACTTCATAGGAGCACCACTGACCTGCGTCGCAAACCAAATTCCCCACCAAAAACAAATTTCTCCAAAATAATTAGGATGTCGGGAATGTGCCCATAAACCTGTTTGCATAAGTTCTCCTTGATGAGTTCGGATATGAACCTTCAATTGAGCATCCGCTGTCCATTCCCAAAATAAGCCCCACACACAAATAGCAATCCCTAGTCCAAATAAGATCATATCTACAAAAGAAGAAGCCATTAATCGAGAACCGGTAAAATAAAAATAAAAAGGTAGACACATCATCCAAGTAAACAATCCTTGCGATAAGAATACAATAAAGTACGCTTTTAGAGGGTCTCCTTTAAGTTTTTGATAACGGGGATCTTCTTTTTTAGTTCTTTTGATCAGGTGTAAGGAAAGTCTCACACCCCAAGCGGTGACCAGCAAAAGAATAAGCAATTTAGGGCTGATTTCAAAGCCTGAAAACATCCAACCAATAAAAGCAGTAAGAATAAAGCCTCCTCCCCACACTCCATCTAAGATCACCCAACGATCTTGCTTTTGTGCGATCACAAAGGTAACTGTAAAAATTACGAACAATAATAACCCACTTGTCAGAGCATATTGAAATAAAAAATGATGATTTGAATCCATAGAATTCTCCCTTTTGTTTATTATCTGATGATACACAAAAATCACAAAAATATCAAGCATTTTCTATAATAATTCTTTCTTCTATTAGAAAATTATTTTGATTTAATAAAATCGATAAAACTATAAGTATCATTTTAGTGATTTTACTTGACATCAGTATAGGATTTTTCTATAATGAATAAATATAAAATTCAAAAGAATCAGAGGTAATCAATGACTAGAGAACAAGCCATCACTTTATGGCAAGAATACAATACGGAAGATTCCTTATACAGGCACGCATTAGCTGTCGAAGCAATCATGAAATATTACGCACAAAAATATCATGAAGATATAGAAAAATGGGCTTTAGTCGGCTTACTACACGATCTTGATTATGAAAAATATCCAGATCAGCATTGTTATAAAACAAAAGAGATCCTAGAACAAAAAAATATCGAGCCAGAAATAATCCGAGCTATTTTAAGTCATGGTTATGGGATCTGTACCGATGTCGCCCCTGAATCTCTGATGGAAAAAATCCTATATACCATCGACGAGCTATCCGGATTTATTACCGCTTGTGCCTTGATTCGCCCTTCTAAAAGTTTAGACGATTTAGAATTAAAATCAATCAAGAAAAAATGGAAAACCGCTCAGTTCGCCTCCGGTGTTGACCGTGATATTATTCAGAAAGGTGCTGATATGTTGGAGCAAGATTTGGATTCGATCATCCAAGAATGTATTCTTGCCTTGTGCCCTATCGCCGAACAATTAGGACTTCAAAAACTCTCATCGTGATCGATTTCTATTATCTAGTAATAAATCTTATTATTAAATAGTATATATCAATTCATTATAAAATAAAAAAAGAGACAATACTGTCTCTTTTTTTATTTTATATTATTTATGATTATTTGTCATTATTTCCATTATTAACATGCTTATAATTATATACAAAATTCATAAATTTATCATAGTCTTTATCACTCATCCCGAAATGGTAGATTTTGTCATAATCTTCATTGTTGTATATCTCAATTAACTTAAAAACACCCTCTTGGACATTCTGTATTAAAGAATATAATTGTTGATTATTATTCTCATGAGATGCTAAAACGCCGTTAACAAACTCTTGGATACTCGTTTGTGTTTTAGTGTGCAACTCCATATTAGATAATCCCTGTGCCTCCAATTGACTTTTGACATCTTCCAAATTACTTTTATTTTGTGAAATGACAAAATCACCCTGTTCTTTCATCAAATTGGTAATCGTTACCAGCTTAACATTCAATTCATCTAATAGTGCATCATACTTGATATCAATGTAATGTTTTAAATCCTTTTGACTGATAATATACTGATCTCTCGTCCCATCAAGGTGGGATTTTGTATCTGCTTGAAATTGCTGAAATTGTTGCCCTTGTAAGTTTAATTTTTCTACTGCCAATTCCAATCCTTTTTTTAATTCCGGATCACTTGGATACTTAACAGTACTGGATTCTTTAGGTTTCACAGTACACGACATTGATAAAAATACCAACACTAACACGATATGCTTTTTCATTACTATCTCCTTTTTAATATTTCAATATAGTATATATTGAAGCATAATTCTATAATATAGGCTCTTTACTATTATTAACCCTCCTATTACTTAATAGTATTGTAAAGAACTCAATATTAATATAGTAACTTTTTTCTCAATTGCCAATTTTTTTATTAATTTTATAAAATTAATTACTAATCATATTCCATTATTTTATCCAGAACTAATAAGTAACACACCATATTAGTAGAAAATATTTGATAAAAACCATTTTTTTTTTTATATTCATAATAATAATATAAAAAATTAGGAGTTTGTAATGAAACTATTTGTATTATTTTTACTCTGCTTTTCCCCTCTATACACTCAAGAAAAAACAATAAGCCCTTATAAATTTGAAATAGGGCTTAGTGGATATATTGCCAACTTTGCATTTCCCAATATCGACCTAGATCTATTCATACAATTTTATCAAAATAGTATCTCTTCATTAGCGGTTAAATTAAGCACTTTTGTATTAATTAGAGGAAATCATTTTGTTTCTCCCAATCTCGTAAGTTTCGGAGAATTATTTGAACTCCAATATCGATTGCGTACATCGAATGGATTTTACATGGCATTAGAAACAGGATTAGGTCCCATGATAGAAACATTTACGAAACCGGTATTTTCTCTCTCTAAAGGTTTTCATAACGTATCTATTCCTCATGGTGTTTTTTCTTTCGCTCTTAGATTAGGAGGATACGCACAAAAATATCATAATCTGACAAGTAGTGTAGTCCTAGCGTATAGAATGCAATTTCCTTTTAATCTCAGAGTAACTCATATCGTTTTAATAGGGGTCAGTATTTCTTTTGATATTTTAAATATAGGGGATTAATCATAAAATATCTTAGTATTATTTGTTTTTTTCTATTCTTAATAACCTGTTCCATGAATCAACATTTCAATAAAAGATACGTCCAATATATCGAATCGGATGGTGCTTTTTTACCCGTCGTCATGACAGGGACAAACACAAAAAAAATAATCCTTTTTGTCCATGGAGGGCCAGGATTATCAGGAATGTTCTATTTTTATATGCCGTTTATGCAGAAATTAAGCCAAAAATATAAAGTTGTATTTTGGGATCAACGTGGAGCTGGTGGTTCTCGTGGGAATATTTCAAAAAATTCTATCACTATTTCTCAATTTGTTAAAGATATGGACGTTGTTTACAATTATATCAAGGCATTATATCCTGATAGTGATATTTATGTGATGGGGCATAGTTATGGTGGAATGGTTGGAGGAGCATATACTTCTAAATTCCATGATAAGATTAAAGCCTCTATTTTTATCTCTCCGGCATTCAATATAAAATCGGCTTCCTCAGATATGTCTACATTAATGCTACAGTTTATTAATAAATTACTTACTCATGATTTATCACCAAACTCCCGAAAGTTATGGAATGAAGCCTTACAATTTTACCAAAACAATCCTAATCTTAAAGCCTCAGATTTTGTTGAACATCTAAAATGGACAGCGTTAAGAGATAGAGTTCTAGGAATACCACAAGAAGAAGAATTTGAAAGAAGTATTATTCCCATATTAATCCAAGACAACATCGTCGAAAATTTAAATTTTTTACAGGAAAGAAATCAAATTTTACAAGCATTAGCACAAAACAGCGAGCATAATAGAGAATTAAGTACCGATCCTGAATTTAATTTGAAATCTATCTCTCATCCTGTATTTGTTGCTGTTGGTATATGGGATGCTATTGTTTCGTCTCAAACGTCAATCCAAGGTTATGATAGTTTAAATAACGGATCTCCCAACCCAAGTTCTATATTGTACTATATGCCCAATACAAGCCATTTTGCGTTCGTTCAACCAATCAAAGATCAACTATTAGAACGTATCTTACTATTCATCGATCAAAACTAGGGGCGTTCGCCCACTTCAATAAGGAGCCTTCGCTCCACCACTCATATATCAATCATTGTTACTCTATCTCTCATATAAGCTATCTTTAAAACAAAAAAAGGAGCCTTCGCTCCATCACCTCTAACAAGCTCCATATTATCAAACTCAATAAATCAATATTTAAAAAATTAGTATATCAAGTCTTAAAACAAAAAAGGAGCCTTCGCTCCATCACCTCTAACAAGCTCCATATTATCAAACTCAATAAATCAATATTTAAAAAATTAGTATATCAAGTCTTAAAACAAAAAAGGAGCGTTCGCTCCCTTTATACTCTCAAACTTTAAGATAATAAAAAAGCCCAAGACCCCTGATTCTTTTACCTATCGAAGGATAGTCAGAATCAACCTGCCTTGTTTAAATAGATAAATGTTATTAACAATCTTTTTTTACTAACTGAAAATAAATAATTAATAAAGTACCCCGAGAAGCCCCATGCTCCATAGAACACACAAATATCTTACTAGGACAATATTTGCATCTCTCGGGGTATTTTTAAAACGTTCGTTTTCTCTATATTCATTTTTTCAACATCTAAAAATAAGGGCAAAGCCCTTCTCCTTGCTCAGGTGAATAAAGAACAAGGAGAATTAGCAGTTTGTATCATTTGTACTATGGTAAATAAAAAAATCCCACAAACTCTGTAGGATTTTTATTAATATTGTTAAAAGAATATAATCAATACACGTATTGTCAATAAAAACGCCCATAGGGTTTGTATTGCTTACATTTCAGATTTCGTGATTTAAATATCTCTATTTATACCTCTACGTTTCGATAGTAAATTTATATCGTCCATAGATCTAAAATTACAAACCACTATGGGCATATT
>JBOFNI010000042.1:0-15698 GCA_051658845.1 Brevinema sp.
AATTTCAAGCTTACGATTCGGATCAGCTAATCAAACAAAAAATACTATCAGAAAATATTTAAAACATTATCAAGGAGATTCCTAAATGACTTTTCATTCAAAAACTTACCCTGATGCTCTCAGACAGCTTTTTGTATTCTGTTCTATCGAAGAAACAAACAAGGCTTTTGACACAGCATTACATCATCTTCAAAAAAGCCTTTCTCTTCCGGGCTATCGCAAAGGTAAAGTACCAGTCGATATCATTGCAAAAACAAATCCCCCAGAATTAATGAATTTGGTTTCCGATACTCTCATGAAAGAAGCCTTACGGCATATTGAAGATCAAAAAACTCCTCTCTACGGACAGCCTCGTTTTAATCCTATTGGTGGTCTTTCTAAAGATAAAGAGTTTATTTTTTCATTAGTTTACGAGTTATATCCTGTTATTACCAACGAAATTGATTTATCTTCACTGAACCTTAATTATGAATCTTGTGAAATCGATCAAAAATTTATAGAAGACACCTTATGCCGACAGATTCAATTATTTGAAAGTACTAAGGGTACTGTTCAAGAGTTTGATTTGGTCAAAGTTGAAATTTTAAATAACAACTATCATGGCGAAAAAAAGGAAGCGTCTTTTGATGCCGAAAAATTAGAATTATTACTAGGGAAAAAATCCGAAGAAAGTTTTTCTATTGCTTTTGATGATCTCTCTGGATATCTTCCCGAATTTATTGGTAAAGTTGCCGATCCTTTAGAAGTAAAAATTACTGATATTTTACGGGCAAAAAATTGGAAAAATGTAAGCGACGAAGAAATTGCCGAAAAAACTCCGTTTAAAACAAAAGACGAATATTTACAACAATCACAGAGCCAATTTGAAGGAATTGTCTTACAATACAATAATTCAAAAAAAGCCGAAATATTATCCAATACCATAGGAAAACTTTTAAATGTCGAACTTCCAAAAAGCTTGTGGTTAAATAATCTTCGAGATTTAGTAGTAAAAACAGCCGAAAAAGAAGTCTTAAAAGAAGAAATTGCATTATCTACGATCTCTTCCCATAAAGAAATCTTAGAGAAATTTGCACAACTTCCTATTGATTCTTTAGAGGGGCTGGCTTTTGTTATTTGGTTAGAACAATTAGCCGAGCAACAAAAAATTACCATTGAAGAGCAAGAATTAGAGTACCATTACTATCGATATGCTCAATCAAATCGCCTACCAATGCAGGATTACAAAAAGAATATTTCTCCTGAAGAAAAAAGCTCTATCAGAAATGAAGCGATGCGTGAAAAAGTATTATCTTATTTACTAGAAACGGTAGCTTTTAACTCTACCAAAACGATTCCTCTATCAGAAGTAATTAAAAATTATCAAAGATACTAATCTTAAAAATACAAGATCTTAATGCTAGGATCTTGTATTTTTTTGCTTATTTTAGTATAATCATTTATAATATGTATATTATTATCGAGGCAAAGCATGATAAAAATAATAATTACTATAATACTCCTATACAGCCAAATCTTCGCCCAAGAAACAGAAATAATCAATGATACCGAATATCAAGATGACTATTACTATGAAGCATATTATTATGAAGAAGTGTCTGTTACCAATACCATACACCAAACAAATGTTGTAACTATTTCTAATTCTATTTATATCACCAACCACGCTTACACAGTAATTCCCTCTATTGATACCATTGCTCCTAATATTTGTATGGCCGTCTTAAAAAGTGATCTACAAGATGTTAGAACATTCTTAGGAAAAAATCCTAGTTTGATCCATTCCGTACGAGGAGACGGTAATAGCCTCCTCCACATTGCTGCAACAAGACCTAGTGGAGAAGTAGCATTATATCTTATCCAACAAGGAGCTGATATTAACAAACTAAATCAAGCCGGTCGGACACCTCTCCATATTGTTGCACAAAATAATAATATCCCTGTTGCCAATATTCTCATCCAAGAAAAAGCATCTCTTCGTATTTACGACAAATTTGGACAAACTGCTGCATGGATAGCTAATATTAAAGGATTTCCCACAATGCTTCAGCTTCTTGCCAAAGCACAAAAACCTCAAGAACCTTTATCTCCATCAATACAGCAAACTAAAAAGCAAATTCATGGGCTTACTCCTCCCAGTCTTTTTGATCTATACGAAAATTTTACTTACAAACTGTCAAAATCTGGACCTATCACAAATACTCCTTGGCATTTAGCCTTATTTAACAGAGGATTCCAGGAAGCAAAAAATTTAGTGGATTCTGGAATGAATCAAAATTACCCAGATCGAAAAGGGCAGACTGCACTTCATATTGCAGCTTTATATGATAATACCCCCGCTCTTGAATATTTTTTATCTTTGTCTTCTACCAAGTTAAATATTGGAGATAATTTTGGTAATACCCCATTACATACGGCTGCAGAAAAAGCCAGCCCTACTACTGTCAAATTATTGGTTAATAACGGATATAACGTTTATCAAACTAATAAAAGCGGTTGGACTCCTTTATTCCAATCTGTCATCTTTAAAAATAGCGAAGTAGCTCGTTATCTCTTACAACAAGGAATATCCCCCAATACCAAAACTGCAAAAGCAAGAACCCCCCTTCATGAAGCAGCCCGTTTAGGTTTTGATTTTATTGTACGTGATTTATTAGATGCAGGGGCAGACTATAAGGCATTAGACTCTCAAGGAGATAGTCCTCTCTTATTAGCAGCAGAAAATGGACATATTAATTCTATCGTTCAGCTCCATCAAAAAGGAGATGATGGAAATACTCTTAATTATCGTCAGCAGACTCCTCTCCATGTAGCCATTTTAAACAATCACCTTAATATTGTTCGTTATCTTATTGATCAGATGAACTTAGATATTGGAATTATCGATGATTTGGGACGTACAGTATTAGATATTGCTTACCTTAAAGGGAATGATGAGATTATTTCTTATCTAACAATGAAATATATAGAACAGCAAACTGTCGTATCGAGTACTTTAATTACTATTACTAATACTCTGTCTACAGAGCAATCCGAACCGACGAATATTCCAGATAATGATATCAAAGAGAATATTGAAGAAAATACAACAATGGTAAATCCATCAGATCTTGTGATAGAAAATATAACTAATGAAGAAACTTTAGATACCATAACTACAGAACTGGCTACTCCTTTAGAAGAAGAATACATACAAGGATATACAGAAGAGTATGATGAATATCTTGATTCCTAAGAAGAAAAATAATTTTCGGATAAAAATATAAAAAAGTATTGACATTTTCATAACAATTATGTATAATAATAGTACATTATTTATTAAGCCCCCTTCGTCTAGTGGTTAGGACACAAGATTTTCATTCTTGGAACAGGAGTTCGATTCTCCTAGGGGGTAATAAAAAAGTACCTGGATTATACATCTAGGTACTTTTTTATTATATTTTATTAAGGGTATTTCTGTGTTTAAAAAAGTTTTTATTATTCTTATAATCTTTTTGACATCTTGTGGTATTAAATTAGGAAGAAATGATCGTAGCAAAAGAGAACTACCAGCAGCATCCATTCAAGATTTTTTATATGCTTATACCGAAAAAAGTGGATTTCGAGAGTGGGAAGTAAAAGCTACTCAAGCACATACTTATGAAAATAGTAGTACAATCTATTTGTATAATCTCACGATGACCTTATTTTCTGAAAGCAATCAAATCAAAACAGTACTTGTCGCCAATAAAGGAAATGTTGAGAAAGATATTGGTAATTTAATTGCAGAAGGCGAAGTAAGAATTTTTTCTTCTAATAAAAGTGAACTTCAAACAGAAAAAGTTTATTGGGATCAACAACGTAATTTATTCTATTCCGAAACCAATAAACTCGTAACTTATATTAGAGGAATTCATAAAATTACAGGATACGATATGGTTTCTGATGCTCAACTGGAAAATATAGAGCTTGATAACAGTGTAGGACAAATCGAAACAGGGAATCAAGATACTACAAATGAACCTGCAGAAGATATAACAGATTTTGATGCGGAATTTCGTATTACTGAGGAAGAAATTGGTGATGTGTAATGAAAATACATAATTATATTATGTTCCTTTTACTGTTTTTCATCTTAGGACTTTTCCAATACTCACAAGCCGTTTCTGTAGCCGTAACATCCGGTAAAAGCTTTTTTAAAACCGTAGAGGAACTGGTTATTTTAGAAACAGCTAACAATCGACGCCCCACATTAAGTCAAGGACCTGTTGCTTTCGTATCTGATACGATGATCTATGATGAAAAAACAAAGATCGGTTATGCCTATGGAAATTTACGATTTGCCGATCTGTTGAATAGGACTTTTTTCTCAGCACAAGAAGGCACTTTTTTTACCAAAGAAAATAAAATTGTTTTAAGAAAATCTCCTGAAATTTTATTGGAGCAAGATAACAATCTATCCACTAAAATTGACGGTAATATTATTACCATCTACCCTGATGATTCTTATATCCATGTCCAAGGAAATATTACTATTGATGATGGTACAACTTTTATCACAGGGAAAGAAGTTCGTATTTGGTCAGAAGAAGATCGGATGATTGTATCAGGTAATGTTCAGTCCCTTTCCGAAAACCAAAAACTTGCTTCAGACCGTCTAAATGTGCAATTCAATAAAGGTCAGCTTGATTTTTATATAGCACGAGGAAACGTCATTGCTGTGAATAGCGAAGATCAATTCACCTTAGAGGCTGGTGTTTTAAGTTATGAGCAAGAGAAAGATTTTTATAAAGCAGTTTCCGATCCGTTAATTTATTTTCAAGAACAAAAAACGGTATCTTATGCCAATATTATAGAATACGATAGACCTACCAAAATAGGGAATCTTTTAGGAAATGTTGTTTCTATTCAAGAAGGCTCAGAACAAAAAGCCTACTCCCGTTGGGCGGTTTATAACGGGTCTAATAATATTATTAATATGTATGGAAACCCTCGATTACAACAGGAAACATCGGAAATATTCGGTACAGAGATCATTGTAAATATTGATTCCAATAATATGTCGATTATTGGGGGTGGACGAGGATTTTTTGATCGAAATTAAGTAGGATCTATAGGAGTATTTATGCACTCTTCTTCGCATTTTCTAGACCGTTTTGAAGAATTGGGGCTAAGCCGAAACGAAGCATCTGTCTATCTAGCATTATTAACAAATCATCCTGTTACGGGATATAAGTTAGCTAAAGATAGTGGTATTTTACGCCCTATTGTCTATGAAATGCTGACAAGACTCGTCGAACGTGGTGGAGTCAAAATCGTAAAAGGCTCTCCAGAGCAATACAGTCCTATCTCTCCTGAAAATTTCTTAGCAAGTTTAGAAAAACGTTTCAATGATGCCCGCGTATCTCTTGTTAATGAACTATCCATTTATCAGAATAATGAAAAAGATAGTGACGAATTTTGGACCTTGACAAATAGCGATGCTATCATTAGTAATATTCAAGATATTGCTGGAAAAGCAAAAAAAGAAATTCTATTTTTTATCAATAACAACACCTACGCTTTTTTATTAAAAGATATTTTGTCCAAAAAAGTTGCTTCCGGAGTTCAAGTAATTGGATTTTCTTACCGGGATATTTCTTTACCGGGAACTGAGCTTTATTCTTTTAAAGTTGATCCATCAATACAGCACCCATCTATTGATAATGAACGTATTATTATTACCGTGGATAGTAAAAATTCTATTATTGCTGATATGGACGCTGGAAAAGCATGCCAAAGTATGCGTCCTGCTCAAGTAATCACTGCAGAAGAGTTCATCAGAATGAAGATTGTACTCTACCGTATTAATCAGGTACTCAATCCGTCAAAATTATCATTATATCTTTTTGACAAAGATAAATCATTATTTGAAACTATCTATTAATATATTAAGAGGAAAAATATGAGAATACTTTTAGAAAATACTAGTCTATTAGTTGTAGACATCCAAGAAAAATTTGTACCACATATCTATGAATACCACACGATGTTACGTAACTGTTTAATATTAATTGAAAGTTGTAAGTTATTAAAGATCCCTATTGCATTATCGGAACAAAATTCTGCGAAACTAGGACATACTGTCCCAGAAATCAAAACTCTTCTCCCCAAACAAGAGCATCTTGAAAAAATAGAATTTAGTTGTTATGATGCTCCAACATACCAACAATGGCTAAAAGAACATCCTCAAAAAAATATTATCCTCTGTGGTATTGAATCTCATATCTGTATCCTACAAACTGCAATCGATCTCAAAGAAGCTGGTTATACCTCTATTGTTATTTGGGATGCTATTTCATCAAGGAAGCTAGAAAATAAAAAAATTGCACGGGATCGTCTAATACAAGAAGGTATCATGTTTAGCTCTTGTGAGAGTATTTTATTTGAATTGATGAAAACTTTTGAACATCCAAACAGTCGAGAAATATCAAATTTGGTCAAATAATCAATAAAGAATATTAGTATTTATAAAAAAAAATCGTCCTATTATTTTGTATCAATAATTAGGTGATTTTTTAGAAGATTCTTCAAATTTATTGCAAATAGTTTCTATCGTCCTTTAGCAACCACTTTTTGGATTGTTAAATCATATTGATCCAGAAGAACAAAATCTGCATAAGCCTTAGGTTTTAAATAGCCAATCTCATCAGAGAGATTCAATGCACGAGCAGGGACACTAGTATAAGAAGCTAAGGCTTCGGCAAGGCTATATTCACAATAGTGTACTAAATTTTGGATACACTCAATCGGACTAATCATCGAACCAGCTAAACCACCATAATCACCAATGCAGCGATTAGATTCATCAATAGTAACATTTTGAAATCCTATTTTAAAGTGCTTTGTATCTGTCCCCATCGCCATAATACCATCGGTAATTGTAATCAAACGATCTCCTAACATTTTATGCGCCAAGATAATAGAATTAAAATCACTGTGATGACCATCAGGAATAATCGAAGAAAAGATCGTTTTACTTGTAAGCAAAGCACCTACTACATTCGGTTCTCGAGAAGCAAAACGGCTCATTCCATTGTATAGATGCGTTCCTAAACGAGCTCCATACAATTCAGCAACGCGAACCTGCTCTAAAGTCGCATTGGTATGGGCAATAGAAACATGAATCCCCGATTCGTAAAGTGTTTGAATATATTCTAAGGGTGCTACTTCCGGCGATAACGAAACGATTTGTACTTTAGAATGACAAATCTTCTGTAACAACTCCAAAGGAATCACCCTAATTAAATCAGGATTATGAGCTCCTTTATGTTCTTGAGAAAACATAGGACCTTCAATATGTAAGCCTAAAATACCCATTTCATCAAGATTATCGATATGATTGACCAAATCTAATGCTTTATTAATATCTTCATCTGAACTTGTAATCAAAGTCGGACAAAATGAAGTACATCCAAATTTTTTTAAAGTTACTGACATAATTTCTAAAGTTTTATCACTAATCTCATCCCCATAAAACGCCGCACCACCTGCACCATTTACTTGAATATCAACAAATCCGGGGCATACCATATATTCTGTAGTTTCCTGCTCCTCAATCTGAAAATCTTGGACAATAGCTCGCTTTCCTACAGCACAAATTTTATCTTGATCCCAAATAAGCACACCATCGTTAATAAAATCATTCCCTGTGAAAATACAGGGTGAAAAAATTGCCTTCATACCTATTCCTTAATACTATCTATAAATTTTTCTTATTTTGGATAAGGATAAATCTCTACTCCTTGTACTACTCTGTTAATAGTACCAGAGATACTTGGAGCATCTGGGCTTAGCTCTAAATTAAGGCTCTTAAAAAATCCTAATAATTGAACTATAATAGCCGCCGTAATCAGTTGAAAAAAGTCGCCCTGATCTCCCGTATCACAAGTAATCAATCTTGGTAGTTCTACCACTTTTGGATCTTGACCAATAACGACATAAGCGTATCCTTGCTTTTTTGATTTCAGTTCTTTCAAAAGATCAATTTCATATTGTCTTACGTAAGGGTCTTTTGATAAGATCACAACTACCACGGTATGAGGATTGATAAATACTTGTGGTCCGTGTCTTACTCCTAAAAAAGAATCAACCCTAGTAGCAAGTTGTCCATCTGTCATTTCGAGCATTTTAAGATGACCCTCCGTCAAAAGACCAACAGAATCCGAAGAGCCTAAATATTGAATCCTCTCAATATCCGAAACATTCATTAATTCACACAATTGTTCTGCTTGAAGAGCAAAAATACCTGCTGCACAAATGCTTACATCTTCAAGAGCTTGATAAGCTTCCTCTTTTTTAGAAAAATAACCACACAATACCGCCGCTAAAATCATTGAGGAAAAAGAGCTTGTCATGACTAAAGATTGGTCATTTGTTTCTTCTGGAAGAACAATACAATAAATCTGATTACCCTGCATTTGAGCCAAAGCGCCTTCTTTATTACAGGTAATAATTAAATGTTTGGTTGAGGGCGAACATTGTCTGATAAGCTTCACCGCAGCAACTGATTCAGGGCTATTTCCGGAACGAGCAAATGAAATCATTAAAGATGGTTGATTGGGAATAGAAAACTTTTCCGGATGAGTAACAATATCAGTGGTGGGTGCGTTAATAACACGACGATTAAGAGTTTTACATAAAGTATCAATAATACTTTTTCCTGCAAATTCAGAAGACCCAGCTCCCGAAACGATAATCGGTCTGAATTCATCTTGAATCGCTTGCATCAAAAATAACTCTAGTTCTTTATTTTCTAAAATAAGTTTCGCCGTTTTTTTCCAACATTCCGGTTGCTGTAGAATTTCTTTTAAAGTATGAATATATCTAGGATCATGGCTATTCTTTAGAATATTTTTCCACATATAATCACTCCTATCATTAATTTATTGCATTTACGTATTTTTGGATTACACGTTCGACACTCCAACGTAAAATCCTACGAGCTTCAAAATCCATATGGTGATATTTTTCATTGTATTCTAAGGTCCATGGAAGATATTGAGATATCAGTGAATACATTAACGATTGATTGAGACGCCCAATACTCTGATCAATCTTTTGTTCCACACTAGGCCAATAGTAACGAATCCGATCACTCAAGCTATAAATTCGTTTAAAAGCAATTTCCTGTTCTGTCCCTATGTAATAATCTTTCCAATATTTCGGATCTTCGATCATCGTTTGAATGACAAATTCTTGAATATTTGATTTATGAGTAATATTAGGATTAGTTTTTTCAATCATATCTAGAGCAAATAACGCTTCCCTCCAAGCAAAAGTCAACTCAGGACCCACTTTTAGAATAGCAAAATGATCCTGCACCAATCCCGATAAGGATTCAGTCGTTTGATAATCTGTAGAATGAGCCTCAAATACTAAATGATCATAAGGTTCTAATGCTTTAGATAGAGATTCTGCCTGTCCTTTTGTATACGGGAATACAAAATCATCTCCAAATTCTACCCCAGGTTGCACAACAATCCCATGAACTTTCTCCCACTTGAGCCCTTCAGCTTTAAAATAAGAATGAAGCACCTCAATTGTGTGATTTACTTCACTGAGTGGAGTTACAGAAACGCTCTCTTCCAACTCTTGTGCTCCTCCAGGTACTGGAACTTCCGTACCTACAATATAAAACAAATCATCAGAATGTCCAAAACATTCCTTTGCCGTTTCCTCGGCTACTTGTACCATCTGAACTGTCCGTTCTGCAATAATTTCTACAGGAAGGGGAGATGGATCATCAATACAAGGCATACTAGGATCAATATGCAGTTTTTGATATCCTGCTCGAACATACTCTTGGATAAGGACTAAACTTTTTGCCATGGCTTCTTGAGCAGACATCTGTTTCCATACATTCGGTCCTAAATGATCTCCGGCTAAGATGTACGATTTGGGAGATACTTGATACAAATCTGCAATTTCCTGAACTTTTGTCCGAAATGCTAAAGGAGTCAGTCCTGTATAACCTCCATCTTGATTGACTTGCTGTACGGTACTTTCAATAGAAAGGATAATATTAGGATTTTTAGAAATAAATGCAAACGAAGCATGTAGGACATCAACATGAGCAGAACAAATACAAATTAAGGCTCCTTTACCACTAGTACGATTATTACGAACAATATTTTGAATCATAGAGTACTCCTTTTGTTTATACAAACATTATATAAATAATTAAAAACCCTGTCAATCTTAATTAATAATTTTCTATAATATTATGTTTATTTTTATCCATAAGAAAAATACTCTTTAGAGCAAGTATTTCTATTTATTATCAAAGTTAAAAAAGATAATAGACTATACCCTAAAATACAATAAAACGCCTATGTTATGGCGTTTTATTGTATTTTAGGAATCCTTAATATTGTTAAGAAAAAAAAAGCGAGTTATTGTTCAAATCCCATATAGAGCATCATAATTACTCTGTTTCAATAAGATTATCTTTATAAAAACAAGCACATGTATGATTGGAAATTGTTTCTAAATTTGGTTCGCTTTCAAAACAAGAGGCTTGCGCATACATACAGCGTGGTGCAAAACGACAATATTTAGGAGGATCAATAGGAGATGTAATCTCTCCTCTTAATTTAATCCTAGAATGCTTTTGATCTAATGAAGGTACTGCAATCGCAGAAAGGAGAGCTTGGGTATAAGGATGCTTTGGATTGGCAAACAGATCTTCCGAGCTTGCCTGTTCGACAACTTTTCCCAAATACATCACCATAATATCATCTGCAAAATGCTTTACGATAGATAGATCATGAGTAATAAATAAATAAGTGAGTTTGAATTCTTGTTGAAGATCCTGCATTAAATTTAATACTTGTGCCTGAATAGAAACATCTAAAGAAGACACAGGCTCATCACAAATAATAAACTTTGGTTGTAAAACTAAGGCACGTCCAATACCAACTCGCTGCCGACGTCCTCCATCCAGTTCATGAGGATAGGCGTTAAGCAAGTTTCGTGCTAATCCCACGGTATCCATAATTTTGTAGATTTGTTCCGTAAGACCGGTATTTTTTTTTGCCAAACCATGTACCAATAAAGGCTCTCCTATTGTTTCTCCAATCGACATTCTAGGATTTAACGAAGCATAGGGATCTTGGAAAATTAATTGCATATAACGACGAAGATCTCTCATCTCATTCTGAGGGACAGCAAGTAAATCTTGCCCTTCAAACAATACCTGTCCTTCATCTGGCTCGATTAAACGAAGAAGAAGACGCCCTGTTGTCGATTTACCACAACCAGATTCCCCGACAACACCTAAAGTTTTTCCTTCAGGAATATTAAAAGAAATATCATCAACTGCATGAACAAGCCCTTTAGGAGTCTGGAAATATTTTTTCAAATTACGGACTTCAATAAGATTTTTAGCCATGGTGTACTCCTTCTAATTTTGCCTGTACAAGACCTTCATAAATCAGACATTCTACAATATGTTCATCTTGTACCACTGTTTCTTTTGGTATTTGAGTAGCACATATTTCGGTAGCATAAGGACATCGAGGATGAAAAGCACAGCCACTAGGTAGATCAACAGGATCTGGAGTCAATCCTTTAATAGGATTTAAACGCTCTACATTATGAGTAAGATTAGGGATCGAGCCAAACAAACCTTCCGTATAAGGATGCTTTGTCCGTCGAAAAATATCTTCTACAGAACCATTTTCAATGATTTTTCCCCCATACATAATAGCCACATGATCACAAACTTGAGCAACAACTCCAAGATCATGAGTGATTAAAAGCATTGCCGTATTAAGCTCTTTTTGAAGAGAATCCATCAATTCCAATACTTGAGCTTGAATCGTTACATCTAATGCCGTTGTAGGCTCATCAGCAATAATTAATTTAGGATTACACGCTAATGCAATCGCAATGACCACACGTTGTTTCATTCCTCCAGAAAACTGGTGGGGATATTCATGAAAACGTTGTTTTGGTATCCCTACTAATTCGAGCATTTCTTCAGCTCGTTTCATATTCTCTTCTTTACTAAGCTCTTGATGAATTTCAATCACTTCAAGAATCTGCTCTCCTACTGTCATCACCGGATTAAGAGAAGTCATCGGGTCTTGAAAAATCATCGAAATTTGCCCACCCCGGATTTTTCTCATTTCGATTTCTGTTTTGGTAAGAAGTTCTTCTCCCAAAAACTTGATACTTCCAGAAATAATACGTCCTTGAGGCTCTGCAATCAAACGCATGATACTTAATGCAGTCGTTGTCTTACCAGCACCCGTTTCTCCAACCAAACCAAAAGTATCTCCGGCATGAAGCTTCATATTGAGTCCATTCACAGCATGAACAATACCGTTTTCTGAGGTATATTCTACAACCAAATCTTTTATTTCTAATACGACTTCTTTTTGATTCATGTTATGCCTCTTACTTTAATCTCGGATCTAAAGCATCTCTTAGCCCATCACCCAATAAATTTAATGATAAAATAGAAATCATAATTGCCAATCCAGGATACGTCGTAACCCACGGAGCTTTTCTAATAAAACTCCGACCACCTGCAAGCATTGATCCCCACTCCGGAGTAGGTGGCTGAATACCTAATCCAATAAAACTTAATCCTGCAATACTAAGAATAGCACCAGCTACTCCTAAAGTCCCTTGTACAATAATTGGCGACATAACATTTGGAAGAACGTGTTTGAGAATAATATAAATATGATTCGCTCCAATAGCATGTGCCGCTTCAATAAACTCCTGCCCTCGAATAGAAAGTACAGAAGCCCGAACAATTCTTGCATAAACAGGTACAGAGGAAATAGAAATAGCAATAACAAGGTTAATTAAACTTGGTCCTAATGCAGAAACAATAGCAATAGAGAGTAGAATAGACGGAATCGCTAAGAACACATCCATAATACGCATAATAACATTATCTAAAGTCCCCCCAAAATACCCTGATATTGCTCCTAAAAAACCACCAACTAAAATAGACATACTGACAGCAATAAATCCTGTCGTTAAAGACACTCTCGTTCCATGAACAATACGGGCAAAAATATCCCGACCAAATTCATCCGTCCCCAGTAAAGCACCAGCTCCCGGAGTTTGAAACGTGTTAGATAGATCTTGTTTGATTACCACTAATTCATAATTCGCAATAAAATCGGCAAAAGTAGCGAAGACGGTTAAAATCAATAAAATAATTAATCCTAATACAGCCATAGGGTTTTTTCGTAAGCGTGTTAGAATACTTGTTAATTGAGAACCAAACATATGAGAAAACAGCATCATAAAAAGAAAAATTATCAATAAAAATCGCAATGATACGGCGATAAAATGAATATTCCTTGCAAATAAATCTAACTCCCCTCGCTCGTTGGGGATAAAAGCTTTTACTCCGTTTTGTTGGATAATATCGATAAAAATAACCGAAAGAGCTAATATAAGGAAAGCTATTGTAAGATTTCTAATAGATTTATGATATACAATATAATGAAATAAATCTTTTGATTGTTGTAACTGATCCATATTAATGCTCCTTTATTTGTATCTGGATTTAATTCGAGGATCTACATAAGCATATAATATATCTACAATGAGATTTACAATGCTAAAGACCACCGCTAAGAAAATCACAACTCCCATTACTCTCGGAGTATCTTTTTGGCGAATAGCTTCTACCAATAAACGCCCTACCCCAGGCCAAGAAAAAACACTTTCTGTAAGGATCGCACCTCCGAGGAGACCTCCAAATTGAATCCCAATAACAGTTAATACTGGAATCAAGGCATTTTTTAGAGCGTGTTTGGAAATCACATAAAATTCAGCAACCCCTTTAGCACGTGCCGTACGGATATAATCCTGTCGAATAACATCCAGCATAGAAGACCGAGTCATCCGAGTAATAATAGCAGAGGTATTAACCCCTAAACTAAGTGTTGGAAGTACCAAAGCCCTAACACCATTCATTGACCATGAAGGTTGACCCACCGCCGGCAACCAGTTTAAATTGAGAGAAAATTGTAAAATTAACATTAATCCCAACCAAAAAACAGGCATAGAAACCCCTATTAAGGTTAGTAACATAATGCCACTATCCCACAAAGAATATTGCCGAACTGCCGTGAAAACCCCAACAGGAATCGATATAATAATTGCTAAAATTACTGCACAAACAGTCAAGACTAATGTATTAGGAAAACGAGACATAATTTCTTGAGATACTTGTACATTTGTTGTATAAGAGCGACCAAAATCTCCTTGTATTGCATTCCAAGCATAACGTAGATATTGAATAATAAAAGGATCGTTTAAGCCCAGTTCCGCCCGCTTAGCAGCTAAGGCTTCTGCAGATGCACTTTCCCCTAAAATTAATTGAGCAGGATCACCTGGTGTGAGCGACATGATTGAAAACACAACCAATGAAATCCCCAGAACGACAGGAATCAACATTAACACTCTTTTAAAGATATACTTTCCCATTGTTTTACCCCTCCTGTTACATAATTGCAGGCTTACAAATTTCCTACATCAGGTATTATATATGATTTTCTTTAAAAAATCAATAAAAAATTATCTTTTTTTAAAAAATGCACATAAAACAATCTAAAATGTCTGTTTTATGTGCATTTCAAGAAAGAATATAACATCGATTATTCAAAAATTTTCATAAATATAGAGATAGGGAAAAACAACGATCGCCACTAATTCCCGAAAAGAAACGGATAAGAGCTGTGCTATTGAAATAACAACACGATCTGTTGGTACATAGCTTACTTGCCGATGACCGTAAAATAAAGCATAGAAACGAATCCTAGGGAGATGGTACGCTTGAGAGATAAAAATAGGATTGCTTTGTAGCTGTTCTGCTATGGTGAAAGCATTTTGTACTGTGGCTCTCGTATGATCTCCATTAATATCCGTAATAATATAACGCTCTTGAATCCCTCGTCTTCGGAGGTATTCCTCCATAACATGGACTTCTTCTTGACGACCACTTACCATAATATAAAACTCTTGATTCCATAGCTCCAAACTTTTATCCAAACGCTTCTCCAATGCCAATACCGGAACTCCTTCATGAGAATATCCAGCACCAAAAACAACCAGTACATGAGCATTTTCGTCTATCTGCGGTTTCGGTTCCCAAAAGGCTATTCCTAAAATAATAAAAGAAATAGAAACAAGTACACTAACTGTAGCAATAATAAAAAATTTTTTAAAAAACATTAATCCATCGCCCAAAATATTACTATCATATTAACATAAAGAAGTGAGATACATAGTACAAGAAATTGATTTTATATTGGATTCTCATATAATTTCTCTTTTGACAATAATTATAACACAGAATACAGATTTTTTCAAGTATCGGTATCTTAAGCCCGAGTATCTCAGTATTACTTTATATTAAGAATATAAGATATTTTTTTTTTGCTCTACATAATTTTTTATTTGTACCGATAAATTATTATATGTGAAAACATATAGAAATACCGTTAAAAAGATTGTCTATCCACAAGGATGTCGGTTAGATAATAGAATCCTTTTTAGTGATATTTCAAAGAATCTATATAGTGAGGATATTAATGTTTGAAAAAGGTTTGTCTGTCTTTTACCCATTTCATGGGGCAGGACAAATCGTTGATATTGAGGAAAAGGAAGTCCTTGGTGAAAAAAGAGAGTATCTCATTATCGAATTC
>JBOFNI010000043.1:0-1098 GCA_051658845.1 Brevinema sp.
TTTAAACCTACTCAAGACAGGGGAGTTCTAAAGACAATACAATCTTAACTTCCTTTCATTTTATGGTGACTTCCTGTGTGTGATTCCTTTTTGGGTGCAAGAGGTCCCGGTTGTAAATCACATTCTATCCTGTCCAAGACTTCCTTGTAGTTGACTCGTTCGTCTAGGGGTATGATTTTCGCTTAGGGTGCGAGAGGTCCCGGGTTCAAATCCCAGACGAGCCCAAGGTTAAAGAGCAAATTTATGGTTGGCCTTGGAGAACAGCTGTCCTGTTCCACAGATGTCTTGTCTATTTAGATTCCAAATGCCATTTTAGAATTTGTTTCCAAACTCTTGCACCTGAAATACAAAGACAATAAAATATTAACTTCCTGTGATTTTACGGTGACTTCCTGTGTGTGATTCTTATTTGGGTGCAAGAGGTCCCTCTTTTAAATCACATTTTATCCTGTCCTTGTCTGGTAGTTGCTGTTATTCCATGTTGACTATACTTTTCAACAAAAAGATTAAGTAGTTGTCTCTGGATTGGGTTGTTGGCCAAATGCTGTAAATGTTCAAAAATTGCTGACTCCCTATATATTTTTTAAAGCTACACAAGACAGGGGAGTTTTAAAGACAATACAATCTTAACTTCCTTTCATTTCATGGTGACTTCTTGTGTGATTCTTTTTTGGGTGCAGGATGTCCCGGTTGTAAATCACATTCTATCCTGTCCAAGACTTCTTTGTAGTTGGCTCGTTGGTCTAGGGGTATGATTCTTGCTTAGGGTGCGAGAGGTCCCAGGTTCAAAGAGCAAATGCATGGTTGGCCTTGGAAAACCGCTGTCATGTGACCACAGATGTCTTGTCTATTTAGATTCCAAATGCCATTTTAGAATTTGTTTCCAAACTCTTGCACCTGAAATACAAAGACAATAAAATATTAACTCCCTGTCACTTTATGGTGACTTCCTGTGTGTGATTCTTGTTTGGGTGCAAGAGGTCTCGGTTCAAATCCCGGACGAACCCAAGGTTAAAGAGCAAATGCATGGTTGGCCTTGGAAAACCGCTGTCCTGTTCTACGTGTGACCACAGATGTCTTGTCTATTTAGATTCCAAA
>JBOFNI010000044.1:0-1830 GCA_051658845.1 Brevinema sp.
GGACAATGGAGTCCTGCATACGCATCTTCAAAACATGGAATCGCAGGATTGACCAAGGCTTATTGTGATGAATTGGCTCAATTTAATATTAATGTCAATGGAATTGCCCCTGGATACTATGCTACAGAATTAACTACCAAAACACGGAGTAATCCTGAAGCAAATCAACGAGTATTAAGTCATATTGCAGCAAATCGCTGGGGATTAACATCGGATCTTATGGGAGCAACTATCTTTCTTGCAAGTAAGGCTGCCGATTATATTAATGGAACCGTTCTTGATGTGGATGGCGGATATCGAGTACGCTAATAATACCATATTAAAGGAGTTTATATGAAATATATTATAGGAATAGACGGAGGAACACAAAGTACTAAAGTCAGTATCTTTGACACCGATGGCAATCTTATCTGTGAAGGGAAAAAAAGTCTTCAGTCACTATATTGCCCTAAACCAGGTATCGCTGAACATCCTGATGATGATCTATGGACAGCTCTTCAAATAGCCACAAAAGAAGCATTACAAAAATTCACAGGAGATCCTAAAGATATCATCGGTGTTGGAATCTGCGAGATCCGATGTTGTCGAGTGTTATTAAAAAAAGATTATACCTTAGCAGCAAATGTTATTAATTGGATGGATCTCCGTTTAGCAAATCCTTATCAACATGATAATCCTGAAACTGCATTTGTTTGCCAAACTTCCGCTTATATTACTCATCGCTTAACAGGAGAATTTAAAGACACGTCTGCTAACTATGAAGTCGGATGGCCTTTTGATTTCAAAACATGGCAATGGAGTACCGATCCTAAAGTAATTAAACAATACAATATTCCTTTAAATATGCTTCCAGAATTAAAACAGCCAGGAGAAATCTTAGGGCATATTACACCAGAAGCATCTCAAGCCACTGGTATTCCAATTGGTCTACCGGTGGTAGCCACTGCAAACGATAAAGGTACAGAAACGCTAGGTGCTGGTATTTCACCAGTATCACCGTCAAAAAAAGAACAAACCGGCACCTTAGGACCAGCTCAAACGACTGAAGGGACGATCGTTTTATCTTTAGGCACTTATATTTCAGCTTTAGCAGTTGGGTATGATTATATTCCCTATGCTAAAAATTTTTGGACAACAACATCATCCGTACCAGGACTATATATGTACGAAAGTATGACAGGAATACGCAGAGGGATGTGGATGGTTACTTGGTTGAAAGATCTTCTTAATATCGACTTGGTAACAAAATCAGAACAAAAAAATATCTCTGCTGAAGAATATTTGGGACTAGAAGCACAAAATATTCCTGCAGGAAGTGATGGATTAATGATGGTTTTGGAATGGTTACCTAAGCCTTCAGAATTACATAAACGAGGAACAATCATCGGTTTTGACATTAGACATACAAGAGCACATTTATACAGAGCTTTATTAGAAGCAATCACCTACACCATGTATAAAAATATGAATCCTATGTATGAAGAATTAAATATTACCAACAGAAAGATTTTAGTATCTGGTGGAGGGGCAAATAGTGATGTATTTATGCAAATTATCTCAGATGTATTTGGTTGTCCCGCTTACCGTAATATAAATAATGGTGCAGCTGGAGTAGGTGCAGCTATTTGTGTCGCTGTAGCAACTGGTGTATATCCTGATTTCCCTACGGCAGTAGCACATATGGTAAGGATAAAAGATGTTTTTAATCCTATAGAAAAACATCATCAATTATACCAACGGGTCATTAATGAAGTCTATAGTGAAATTTCAGATTCGGTTGACGACGTACTTCATAAAGCACATACAATTTTTGGTATTCAATAAATAAAA
>JBOFNI010000045.1:0-1649 GCA_051658845.1 Brevinema sp.
CCTTAACCATGTTTGAAATTCATTAGCTCCCAAATCTCTAGCCGCTTCAATAATAGAAATATCGCTTTCTTCTAAAACAGCTAAAATTAATAAGAGAGCAAAAGGAATATTCATCGTAGTATGAGCGATAAAAATTGACCAAATGCTGAGAGGAACTGCTATCATCACAAATAACGTTAATAAAGAAATCCCAATAATAAGATCCGGAAGCATTAGAGGAAGGTAAGCAAAAGATAAGAGTAAATTTTTTATTTTTTTACTATGATAAATAGCCCAAGCACCAAATCCACCTAACAATGTAGACATGGAAGCAGAACCGATTCCTATCATAAAACTAGCTTTTAGTGCATCCCACAGGCGTTCGGAACGAGTAAATAGTTCTATATACCACGTGAGGCTAAATCCTTCCCATCCAGTTGCCTTAGTTTCATTAAAAGAATAGAGAATAATCATAAAAATAGGAATATAAAATATCAGTAACGTAATAAGAAAAACAATAAAATTGATCGATCTTTGTTTCTTCATATTTGCTCCTCTTTTAGCATCTGTGTGGAGACGATTAGCATCAGTAACAAGGTAATAATACTAATCACCGTCGAGATTGCTGCAGCTAAAGGCATATTTCTACCTACGGTAGCATTATGTACCACCAAACTACCTAGAACGTATGAATTTTGACCTCCTACCAGCTTTGCCACTGCATAATTTCCAAAAGTGCTGATAAAAGCAAAAATAAAGGCAGCACTAATTCCATTTTTGATCCCTGGAAGATAGATATAAAAGAAACTCTGCCATGGTTTTGCTCCAAGGTCTTCCGATGCTTCCCATAATGAAAAATCAAATTTCTCAATAGCTGAAAAAATTGGTATAATAGAAAATGGAAGGCAAACATAAATAGACATCACTGTTACCGCAAAATTATTATAAATCATCGGTATAGGAGCTTGGATAATATTCAACTCCAATAAGAAACTATTTAACAATCCATTATTGCCCAAAATTTTAATCCATGTAAAAATACGAATCAAAAAATTAGTCCAAAAAGGAAGAATTAAAAGCATCAACCATGTACTTTTATATTGTGATCGGGAGATATAATGTGCTGTTGGAATCGATAAAATAATACAAACGATAGAGGCTATCAAAGAAATCGTAAAAGTCCGATAGAGGGTGATTGTTACCCGTGGTTCAAAAAGTTCCCGATAGGCATCAAGAGTAAAGAGGAAGGAAAAATCGAATACCTTTTGAAATGCAATTAATAATCCTTCATTCTGTGCTGTTGGGTGGAAATCCCGAATTAGACTAGTCAACAGATCCCAAGAATTCTGATCAAAAAAAGAAACTAAAATCACTAATAAGGTGGGAATCAAAAAAAACAAACTCATCCAAATCAAATATGGAGTAACGTAGAGCCAAGAATTTTTATTCATTTTCGTAAACCTCTATAATATAGGAATCATCCGCATCCCACAAATACCAAGCTTCTTCACCCCAATGAACAACTTCTATTCCGTCTTCAAAGAAAATATCATGTTGTTCAAATGCCTTGATAGAGCCTTGATGACCGGCTACTTTTAAGAAAAATTTACTTTGAAATCCGGTATAGATAACATCATCAACTATTCCCTTAATTAAGTTATGCCATTCAT
>JBOFNI010000046.1:0-1329 GCA_051658845.1 Brevinema sp.
CTGATCTTGGTGCTTATCAAAACCGTTTGGAATCGGCATCACGTTCTATCCAAATCGGATACGAAAATCTTCAAAGTGCTGAATCACGTATTCGTGATACAGACATGGCGAAAGAATCCAGTGTTCATGCTCGAAACCAAGTCATGATGCAAGCAGCTAATGCAATGCTCGCTCAAGCAAATCAACAGCCTCAGCTTGTCTTACAGCTTTTAAGATAGTTTTACCCAACAAAAACCCTCCCAAAATATGGGAGGGTTTTGCTTTATTAATAAGATCTTAGTAAATTACTAAAAGGAGGCTATCATGAAATCGATGATAACGATCTTATTAATGCTAAGTTTTTGTTCGGTTGTTTCACCGGAAGTGTTTCTCAATCAGGTGCAAGGCAAAAAAACATATAATGACCCTGCTCTTACCAAATATATTGGTGAATTTTCTTCGGATGGAAGATCATTTGAGTTTTTAGAAGGCAATCTTCCTATTGACTTTGAAAGAGCGACGAGTGATCGTTCTGCTATTTATGCAGAAAGAAAAACTGGGATTGTAACACACTATACATTTACGGTTAGCGGTAACACCTTAGGGGTAGAAGTTGACAACGGTCAGCCTCCTTTTACATTATATCTTAATTAAATAAATAAGCTGTTTAGCTTGTTTGCTCTAGATGCGTAAAAATAAAATCCTCTTCATCAATAAAGATAATTACCCGTAATCTTTTCCCCAATAACGAGCGATCGTCTTCAAAGATTAAAGAATTACCCTCTAGGGTATTAAATGTGAACACTACCATTTCTTCATAAACTTCTTTACGTACCGAGTCTTTATCAATGGATAAGGTATTAATGATCCTATCAGGATTTTTAATCGTTGATAATCTCAAAAGACTGTCTCTGTATTCCAATATCTGGCATTCATCGATACTTAGGTACAAACCATCATCTATTCTCTTGATAAGATCATGATAAATCCGATTTTGTGCATTACACCCCATGAGTAATAACACTAAGATTATTAATTTAATTGTAATAAAAATCCTCCCAGACTTTTATTTTTTTACAATCTTTAAGATCTTTCAGTATTCAAGAATTTTGATGCCTGAATACTGAAAGATTTAATTGCTTCCTCTTTTTCTTTACTTATTTGATAAATAATTATTAATATGATCGTAAAAGTTACCAATGTTAAGATTGCTAATATTAGTAATTTTTTTATCATATTAATCCCCTAAACATTAATTGTATTTTTCTATGATAAATTCTGTTAACAGAATTATTTTATTAGAATAGGATCGAAATATCTATCCCAATACGTTCATCAATCGTGGTGTAC
>JBOFNI010000047.1:0-14352 GCA_051658845.1 Brevinema sp.
TATAAATTTCCGGAATTTCCATAAGTTTCCATTCCGAAATATTGGATTGCTTGACTGAGTTCTTTCCAAGATCCTGTTTTAGTTATATAAAATATATCTTCTGTATCTTCAGTTTGACTAAATCCTAAGCTATGAATTAGGCATAATAATATCCATAAATATTTCATAAATTGCTCCTGTTGTTATGAAAGACCTTGTAATGTATTAGTGAATAAAAAGTTTATAATTCAAAAATACCAATTAAGAAATATATTGTCAAATATTTAAGCGAAATTCTTATATTATTGTTGAACAAAAGATAGGGATTTTTTTATGAGGTGTTGGAGTTGTTTGAGACTGGAAAGGGTCTCTTGAGCAATATTTAGGAGAAGAGCTATATGATCTTTGGTGTTAATATTGGAGGGAAGATTGAGCCCCGCTTGGACGGAATCTTGAATAGAAATAGAAATTAACAAAGAAAGATGAGCGTTAGTAGAAATTAATTGTTGAAGTTTTGTAGATTCACGAAGCGCCAAATCCAAATTATCGTTTTGAGAGGCTTTGAGAATTGTTGATGAAATTTGAGAGCATTGGGGGATCAGAGTAATCATCGTGGTATCTATTTTATTTAGGAAATCTCGATAGTTTTCTGAAGAGATGGTTGTTGGTTTTATAGTGTTTTTTTTTGATATTGGAGCTGTTAATTTTGAGAACGCTTGAGGGATTTCCATATGTTCAGCACCTGTTAAAAATGCACCATCCATACCAGCAACTATAACTGTGGCATCGGTATTCGGAATTTCTTGGGAAAACCAATCGCGAAATAGAATAAGTCGGGCATCGGCAGAAACCGATTGATGAGCTTTTCTCCCTTTAATTTGTTCGCAATGGAGAGTATGTGTTGTAAGAGCCTGAGTTTGGTAGAAAGAATTTAAGCGATGATGAGAAGTGCGGGAAAATTCGGTGAGGATATTTCCTGTACTATGGGTTTTATTGTTTGTGAATGCAAGATCCTGACCAACCATAATAATAGGATCTGCTTCTATTTTACGGGCAAAATCAAATGCAGAAGTTGATACGGATCCTCCTGAAGCTAATAAACCACAAGCACCCCAAAATTCTTCAAAAGGCTTGTATACAGGAAATATGGAATCCATCAAAATGATATTTTCTTTTTTATAGTTTTCAAAAGTACTATCATGAACGGAAGGATCAGCAATTAATATGTGGTTTTTGATAGGAGTATACCGTATATATAAAGAGTTTTTTTCTTGAGGATCTACCGTTACAACGAAATCAGGGGTAATTTTTGCATGGTGTAGGATTGGCAGAGCTGTATCA
Source organism: Brevinema sp. (assembly GCA_051658845.1). GTDB lineage: Bacteria > Spirochaetota > Brevinematia > Brevinematales > Brevinemataceae > Brevinema_A. Next base: position 1,321 of record JBOFNI010000047.1, read on the forward strand.
CATGCAATTAAAACGGCATAATCTTGATATTGTTTTAAAAGCTCTAAAGAATCTCCTAACGAAGGCCCAGCACCAACAATGATAGCAGCTTTGTTTTTGGCCCAGCCTAGGTAAGGAATTAATTTTTGACTGTAAAAATAGCGATGCATATTACGAAAAATATTTTTTGTCCATATTTTCCCAAAACGGAGAAGTGTAGCATTACCGACACTCTGCTTGCGAATACCGGCACTGAGTTGATGATTTACTTCTCGAAATTGCTCGGGAAACAATTCATTGTAAGAACGATTGATTGTATAAGAGAGGTCGCTTAGTTTGTGTTCTTGGATTGCCTGAGTTAGTTCTTCTATATTTCGGACAAGGATCACTTGAGGATGACTAAGAAGTTTTTTTAATTCTGGTCTTATCGTTAATACCGTCTCTAAGATTGGTGATTCAGGTTCATAAATTAGACATTTGGCAGGTCGACCAAGCAGAATTTCCAATAAATACCCACAACCCAAACCACCAAGAAAATATACAGGTGCAGAAACAGAAAGCTGGGCAAAAATTTTTTTGCTTTCGGCAAGAGGTCGAGAAGAGTGAAGACGAATCATCCGTTCACCCTGTTTGATTACCAAATTTTTTGTATCATCAGGGTTTGTGATAATCTCATGGATTTGGATCATTCTTCATCCTCGGTAAGAATTCCTGCAGAAATTACTAAGGCAAACGCTTTTTCTATAGGCATATCCAATGGGATTATTTTCTCAACTTCGGCAATAATAAACCAACCTGTTGTTGGAATAGGAGTAGTTGGGATAAACACAGGACAGTATTTACCGGCATTATCTGATTTAATATAATTGGCATCGGTGCCGGTGATAAATCCAACAGCGTACGTAGCATCTGAAGGGTAAGGGACTAAGACAGCTTTATCAAAGGTACTGCTTTTAGAAGGATCTGGAGAAAAAACCTTGATAATCTGTTCGACAATACCGTATACTTTGTTAAACATCGGAATACTATGAAATAGTCGGGTGCTTAGTGTTTTAACCCAAATTCCGAAAGCACTTTCCCCTAATAGACCAATAATCATAATCATTAATAGTAAGATGACAAAGATAATAATATTGATAATAATATTATCGTAGGGAGCAGGAATTGTTATTGAAAAGGGATTGGGGAGTAATCGGGAAATATTTGTGATAAACGTATACAAATAATTAAAAATCCATCCCAAAATATAAACGGTAGCAATAATAGGAGTTAAGAGGAGGATACCGTTAATAAACCAAATACGAAAGAAATTAGGGTATTTATCTTTAGAAGTTTCTATAGGTTCTTTTGGAGATAATTCCGAGGTATTTCGCACTGCCCCTACCGAAATAATCGTCGTCATGGCATTGCCACTATTAAGTTTACAAGGTTCTGTATCTTTTTTTCGGCAAAGGAGATAGAATCCTGCAGAAACCACAGGTGCGGACGGTACATAGACGGTAAGCCATTTTTCCCCTTCTTCTTCTCCAAGAAGGTGTTTTGCATGAAGAGAAGTAATAAAACCGATACTTTGACTTTCTTTATTGGGATATGGGATTAAAATACTTTCTGAAATTCCTGCAGATAAAGGAGAACCACTTTCTTTTTGGAAGATACTTTCGGTAATTTTTTTAAAAGTTGTATAAATTGGTCTGATAAATGTAGGTCCCATAAGGATCTTATCAAATAAGAATAAAAAGAATTTCCCTAAAAACGTTGATGCCAGCATTCCAAAAATCGTAATAATGATGATGAAGAATACAAGAGAAATCAGATCTAAAAATTGAGAGAAATGTGGTCTTTCGATAATACTTCTTGGGAGAATTAGTGAGAGGTCGGGAATAAACCCTCGGAGTAGTGACCAACCCCAATAAATTACAACAATAGTCATTCCAACGGGGAGGAGGAGTAAAATTCCATCTTTAAAGATGTTTGAAGGAGAAGATTTTTTTTTCATAAATAACCTCAATCTGTATATTTTATAATAATCCATTAAAAGAGATTTTGATTCTAAAGATTGCTCATTATATAAGGAATCAATCTATAAGATATATAGAATCAACTCTTAAAGGAAGAGTTTTTATCTTATTCTAATATTTTAGGTTGTTGCTGATAACCGGTAGATATTAAAATTCTACGTGCAATATCCGAAAATAACGGTGCCGATACCCCACCTCCACTTCTACTGCTCCCTTTAGGATTGTGGATAGAGACAACAATCGCGATACTGGGATCTTCAATAGGAAGAATACCAATAAAAACGGTATTGTTTTTGCCTTGACCATATCCTTCGATCCCAGCAATCATTCCTGTGCCTGTTTTTCCTGCGATTCGTACTCCTTCGATGGCAGCCTGCCGTCCTGTACCTTGTACACCAACCTCGATAGCGTATAATAGCTCTTTAGCCTTTTGTGGATGGAATAATTGTTTGGTTTCCCGAGTAGGGGATATTAATGTTTCTTCTCCAGACGGGTTACGGATCGAAATCAACAATCTAGGATCGATATATTGCCCCCCTCCTCCGATTACGGAACCAGCAATAAGTAATTGAAGAGTTGTTACCCCAATCTCCTGACCGATAGCGATCATTGGTTTGGAGAGGGAAGTCCATTTATCAGGGGGATGAAGGATTCCTTTTTCAATACCGGTTAATGGGAGATTTGCTTTTTGTCCAAATCCCAATTCTGTCAACCATAAATAATAATCATTAGCACTAAACTGAGAAGAAAGACGTGCAAAAGAAATATTAGCGGATTTGGTAAGCATAGTTGATAAAGGAATATATCCAAAACGAGGTTGGGAGAAAGTATAATTTCCGACTTTATAAGGGGTGGCATCGTCAAAATTTGGACTGGATGTAGAAGCTAATCCTTGTTCCATGGCAAAAGTAGCCGTGAATAGTTTCATCGCAGATCCGGGCTCAAAAATATGGGAAACAGATGTAGCTTGATGTACTTGATCCGTTACTTGTACTAATGATAAAATATCTCTTGTTTTGAGATTGATAATTCCAACGCTGCCACTATCTGCATTGGAATCTTTAACAACTCGGAACAGTTCTTCATAAGCAATCCGAGAAATTTCTGCATCAATACTAAGCGTTAGGCTATAACCTTGTTTGAGAAGTTCGTTTTGGGTGTATTCGATACCGTAAAGTCCTAATCCATCTCGCCCTAAAATACCGACAATAGGTGATAAAAATGGATAGGGATAAAATCGGGATTCTTCGGCAGTAATTCCGATTTCGTCATTTTTGAGCAATCCCTTATCTTTTAATGTTTTATACAATAGTTGTACCGGTGTAGAAATAGAAGGGGTCATATCCCGTTTGATATACACAAAATTTTTGTTTGTTTGCTCAAATCCTTCCAGCTCAGTATGAGAAAAATACCCTGTTCCTAAGAGGTACTGTTTTAAATATGCTTTTAATTCCTCGGAAATTCGACTGGGGCGTGCATATAAAGAACTCGTTGAAGAAACTCCTGCAATAAGACGACCTCGGATATCATAGATATTTCCTCGAGGTTGGGTAATCCGATAATTTACAGAGCTGAGTCGTTGATCGGGGAACAGCGTTGTCTGAATTAATTTTACACCGGTAAAAACAAATCCCACTAAAAATATGGAGATTAGTATTATAAAACGGGAAGAATTCTTCATAGTTTTATATTCCTACTATATATTCTTTCTATTATGACATTGTTTAATCTAAAAATCAATTTTTACCAAACTTTTATTTTTCTGTAGAGAGAAGTATCAATAAAATTCTTGATTTAATTGATGATTTTTGCTATAATAAATAAAATAGTATTTTCTTATTAGTATATTTTAGTATTATAAAAGATCGTATAATATTTTAAAAAGTCTTTTATATTAATTGTTATAATACAAAAATATATTAATATCTTGTGGAGGATTCATGAAAATGACTAAAAAAATCTTATTAATAGCATTAGGAGTTGTAATCATGTCAGAAAATAATTTAGAAGCACAAACTATTCAACCGATTAACCCAAAAAATCCTGTGGTAACCATCGAAACAGAAATGGGTGTGATTAAGGCAGAAATTTTTGAGGATAAGGCTCCTATTACTGCAGGGAATTTTCTCAAACTGGTAAAAGAAGGATTTTATGATGGGATTATTTTTCATCGTGTTATTAAAGATTTTATGATCCAAACTGGAGATCCACGAGGAAATGGCACGGGGGGGCCAGGCTATGCAATCAAAGATGAATTTCATCCTCTTCTTAAACACTCGGCGATCGGCGTTCTTTCGATGGCAAATGCCGGACCGGATACAGGAGGATCACAATTTTTTATTACTCTAGTGCCTACTTCTTTTCTTGATGGGAAGCACGCTATCTTTGGGCAAGTAATCCAAGGCTTGGATGTGGTCAAAAAAATTGGTGATGTTCAGACAGGAATGAATGATAAGCCAATAAAAACCGTTTCTATGAAAAAAGTAACGGTCAATTAATAATACCGAAAAAAGTGAGGAATGATTCTTCACTTTTTATTTTTATTGAGAAAGAAATTTATTTTGATGATTGTCTTGACGAAGGGATAATTATACAGTATAATTTTGAAAATGATCATTTGTTTGATCTATCTATTCTTAATTTTTAGGACGAGGTTTTCATCGTGAAATATTTAGATTTTGAACAAGAATTGAAAGAAATCGATCTTGCCATTGATATTCTCCAATCAGATTTGGAAAGTGATTTAGTACAAGTGCATGCCCTAGAAGATCAAAAAAAAAGTATCTTAAATTATCTATACCAAGATCTCACTCCTTGGCAAACAACACAAGTTGCCCGACATCCTGATAGACCTGGATTTTCGGATTATACGGCACAAATGTTTTCTGAATTTATCGAAATTCATGGAGATAGAGTTTTTGGAGATGATGGTGCTATTATTACCGGTTGGGCAGAATTAGGCGGAGAAAAATTCATGGTTATTGGACAGGAAAAAGGCAAGGATGTACATTCTCGGATTAAAAGGAATTTTGGTATGCCAAATCCTGAAGGGTATCGTAAAGCACTCCGAGCTGTGAAGATTGCCGAGAAATTCAAAAAACCTGTTTTGACTTTTGTAGATACTCCTGGGGCTTACCCTGGAATTGGGGCAGAAGAACGGGGACAAGGAGAAGCGATTGCCAAAAATATTATGGAGTTTTTTGGGATAAAAACGCCGATTATTTCTATTGTTATTGGAGAAGGAGGCAGTGGAGGAGCTTTGGGGATTGCTGTTGCTGATAGAGTATTAATTTTGGGACATGCGATTTATTCGGTGATTTCTCCGGAATCTTGTGCTTCTATTTTATGGCATGATTCTACTAAAGTACAACAGGCTGCTGAAGCACTTAAATATACTCCAAAATACCTTAAAGAATTTGGGGTTGTTGATCAGATTATCTCGGAACCGGTGGGTGGCGCACACCGAGATCCTAAAACGATAATGAAAACTGTATCTTCAATAATTATCGACAATTTACAACAGCTCCGAAAAAAAAACATAGTAAAACTACTAAACGATCGCTATGAACGTTTTAGAAAAATCGGATATTTTATGAATAACGAAATAATCTATTAGGAGATGAATTTATGAGTGAGTTAAACAATAAACTAATAAATATGGAGAAACATCGTTCTCCATTTGAAAATTTTATTAGAGCTCTGTCTGTTCCTGTTTTAAAAGAGTTCGTCAAAGGGTCTTCTCTTCAGGCAGTACAATTTAAAAAATCCAATCAGGTCTTAACTACCAAAGATAGCGAAGCTATTACATTAGCATTTCCTCTGACGATAGAAAAAAGTGAAAATAAGATTCTATCGGTAGATGGTACATTAGACGTTTCCGGTAAACGGGTTGCCGTATTATTTTCTGGAGGACCTGCATCCGGTGGACACAATGTTGTTGTTGGTATTAAAAAAGCTTTAGGTGCAAATAACACTTTATTGGCAGTAAAGCAGGGTCCTAAAGGATTACTAGCCGGTGATTTTTTTGAAATTACTGATGCGATGGTAGATGATATCTGTAATACCGGTGGTTTTGATTTTATGGGTTCGGATCGTACAAAAATTAAATCACAGGAGCAGTTTGCTCAAGTCCAAGAGGTTGTTGTAAAACATAAATTGGATACGATTATTATTGTTGGAGGAGACGATTCTAATACGAATGCTGCGGTATTAGCAGAATTGTTAGCTCCTCAAGGTGTTGCGGTGATTGGAGTACCAAAAACAATTGATGGTGATCTTCAGTTAGGAGATTTACTTCCTATTTCTTTTGGATTTGATACGGCAACAAAGATTTATTCCGAAATGGTTGGGAATATTCTTCAAGATACCTCATCTTCACTTAAATATTGGCATTTTGTTAAAATTATGGGACGTGCTGCTAGTCACGTGGCTTTAGAAACAGCTCTTCAAACAAGACCTGCATATACGATTATTTCTGAAGAAGTCTTAGAAAAAAAATACTCTCTAGCTCAAGTAATTAATGAAATTGCGGAAGTGATTAAATATCGTGCTGAAAAAGGAATTAACCATGGATTGGTATTAATTCCCGAAGGATTTATTGAATTTATTCCCGAAATGAGAATCATGCTTTCTCAAATGGATGAAATTATTGGTCATAGCATAGAAGAATTTGCTGCAATGGATGTTCAACAGAAAAAAGTATTTATGCTCAAAAAATTTGACGAAAAAACCCAAACGTTATATCAAGCACTTCCAAGTAGTATTCAAGCAATGCTTCTCTTGGATCGGGATTCTCATGGGAATCTTCCTTTATCACAGATTCCTACAGAAACCTTAGTAATCGAAATGGTTGCCGATCGAATTAAAGAAATACAACAATCATCGGAAGCTTACTTTGCAACATATAAATTTTCTCCTTTAAATCACTTTTTTGGCTATGAAGGACGTTGTGGAGCTCCGACTCTATTTGATGCTGCTTATTGTTTGAATCTGGGATTGGTTGCTGGTTCCTTAGCACTAGGGGGGTATACCGGTTATATGGCAGCTGTTACCGACCTTCAACAAGGTGGTCGGGCTCAGGCAATTCCGTTAACAGGATTGCTCAATATCGAACGTCGGCATGGTCAGGATGAGTTTGTCATCGAAAAAGCATTGGTTAAATTAAATTCCCCTGCATTTGAATTTTTTGTATCTCGACGTAAAGCTTGGGCACAAGGGGATTGTTTTACATCTCCCGGTCCACGTCAATTAACAGGATCTGTTGCTAAGCAAGTGCCGATTACAGTAGCATTAAATCGCTCTTATGAAAATTTAAATTTTGATTTAGGAAACGATGTTTCTATCAGATAAGGAAATATAATGGTAATATTTTTACAAAATAAACGTACTGGGCAGATCAAAAAAGGGATCTTAGGATTTTCTTGGACCACATTTTTTTTCGGTTTGTTTGTACCTCTATTAAGAGGAGATTTGAAAATGTTCATTCCTTTTTTTCTATTCTATATTGCAGGATACTATATCATTGGATCTTATTTTATGCCATATACTTATTCCCATATTGATGGAATATTTATGTTTCAGATGATGGATGATTTTGGGATTTACAGTATGTTTTCTTCGTTTTTTTATTTTATGGTTAATATTTTCGGAGCATTTTTTTACAATAAAATTTATACTCAAGGTCTGATCAATCGTGGATTTATTCCGATGTCTGAAGAAAGTAACGTTTTATTGGCGAGTAAAGGTATTATATTTTAAACTCTATACAGGATCTTGAGATTTGTTTTTAAGTGTGTTATAATACGAGTAATTAATGTTAAGGAATGGTGATGCCTTTATTCTTAATATTCTTACTCATTTTTTTCCCTAAAATGTCTTTCACCCAAGTTGATAAAATTATTCTGCCGGAATTGGATTTAGTTATTGAAGATCAAAGTGTTCTTAATACAATGAGTATAGAAGAAGCAATATTAAAAGAGCGGAATCCACAGTTTCAAAATGTTTATTTAGAAGAAATTTCTACAGGATTGGCGGATGTTTCGTTTAGTAGAGCTTTATCTCAAAAAGAATCAGTACGTACTGCTGTATTAAGTGCCTCTTATGGATCTTTTAACGATACTAAAATTATCGCTTTATTGCAGAATATGATTCAGCGTATGGTTTATCGGATCACGTATCAAGGGAATTTCCGTCAAAATGCCCAATTTAATAAGCAAGAATTTGCCAATACTTCTTTCCTTCAAAATAGTTTGTATACTTATATTGATACGGATATTAATAGTAGTATACTTTCTTTTGAGTTTGCATATCATCAGCACCGTAGAAACTTTATCAATAATATCAATCATAATCAGGACACCCATTATATTCCCATTACTTTTAAAACAAAACATTGGCTTAACGATCGTTCTTATATTGATATTTCAGCTCATAGTGGTTTTACGCTACTAGGTCAGCAAAATTTAGAATCTATTGTTACGGATCGAGTATTACTTATTGATGGAGATTTTCTTTTGGCTTATCGAGCCAATTTTACAGATAAAAATTATTTTGAAATAGAAAGCACCTATCGACTTAACGATTATACCTATTTTCAAGCTCATACTGGTCTGTTAAAAATGAAGACTGATTTTTTATTAGGAAAAGGTTTTCGTATTGATATAGGATTAGGATTGGTGAGCTCTTCCGAAAATATGATATTTGGTTGGCCTGAGCTTACGGTGGAATATCAGTATTTAGATTATTTTACATGGAATTTTAAAGTATCTGGAGATTTTAATCTCTACAATGCAGAATTAGCATCTCAAGAAAGCCAGTTTTTTTCGGTAACTCCCAGTGTGGAATCTCGATGGATCTATTCCAGTATGCTCAAGATTGCTCCTCATCCAATGTTTTGGATGGTATTAGATGTCGGATATAGTGATTACAATGCCAAACGGATTTATGAATACGATAAAGTTACCCAACTTTATCGGTTTACCAGTATTTCTCAAGCAGATATTATTGAAGGAGGTATCAGTTTAGGTTTGGATACCGGTAATATCTTCAATATGAGTGCTACATACCGTTATCAGCATATACCGGAATACTGGCTATTATTTAGTCCTCACAAGCTTGATGTACTTATTAATTTAGGGTATAAACCAGCAGGCTTTAATGTAGAAACCCGTTTTACCTTATATGCACCACGAATGCTTACAGAAATAGATCCAGCACCGATGATATTATTACTCAATTTTAAGATTTCCCAAAAAATTTACCGGACTGCAGAATTATTTGTTGAGATCAAGAATACCCTCAATCAAAATATTCAATTCATTTCCGGTACTTATTATGGTGGAATTCAAGCAAATGGTGGTATTACTGTTAATTTTTAATTTTTTAAAGGATTATACTATGAAAAAAATAATCGTTATTTTTTTATTATCTTATTCGTTACTTTATACACAACAAACAGAGTTTTTTGATCCTACACAACTAGAACGAGGGATGAAAGGCTATGCACTTACGGTAATGCAAGGAATAGAGCCAGAACGGATAGAAGTGGAAGTTATTTCTTATATGCCTAATCGTCTCCCTCAAGCAGGCTTGATCTTGGTAAAATTATCGGGAGATAATGTTGAACGTTCCCGTGTTGCTGCCGGAATGAGTGGTAGTCCTGTTTATATAGATGGAAAATTAGTTGGAGCTTTAGCTTATACTTGGGCTGATGCAAGAGAATTAACAGCGGGTGTTGTACCGATTCAAGATATGGTTTCTGATAAAAAAAGGGGAGAAAATGTCGTATTTACCCCTCAAGGAGCAGTACCGATCCAAAATACTTGGACTTTAGAAGGATTTGACGGAGCGAGCTTTTTAGAAAAACTCCAAGATTCTACTCAAGCTTCCATGTATCCAAAAGGAATAGAAGAATTTATAACTGTTCCTTCATCCCGTTCTAATGGACTTGCTCCCCTCAAAGGGGGAGATGCTGTTGCGATTAAACTTGTTGAGGGCGATATTAATATTGCATCGATTGGGACGGTAACTTATGTCGATGGTGAAGATGTTTATATTTATGGTCATCCGATGGATGGAGAAGGTCCGATAAGCCTTCCTTTAGCAAGAGCAGAGATCTATGATATTATGCCAAGTACACGCTTATCGTTTAAGATTGGGCGGGCATTACCGGAAACGATTGGTTCCACTGTTTTTGATGGACTGTCTACGGTCTATGGACGATTTGATAAACAGGCAGTGATGATTCCTGTTACTTTTCATATTCGAGGAAGTGCCTATTCTAATACCTATAAGATGAATATCGCACGTTCTCGGAAATATCTTCCTGTATTACTTGGTGAAGGGATTGGGTCGATCTTGGAAAGGGAATTGGGTAATAATATCGAAAAACAGGTCAGATTTTCTTGGAATTTTTCAATTACTAACGACCAAACGATTTCTAATCAAGTTTCTTGGGCAAGGCATTCTATTTATGATCCTCGAGTTTTGAAAGAATACTGGAGGGATTATATTTCTATTCTTTGGAATAATGATTTAATGCATTTTGTTCCAACTGATATAGAATTTACGGTTGATATTTTGGATAAACCTTATGATTATTATGCTGTTAATGAAGTGAAAATAGCTCGTAAAGAATATATTGCCGGAGAAACACTCAATGTGCAAATTGCCTTACAAAAATATCTTTCTCAAACTATTTACACTAATTTATTATTACCACTTCCTGAAAATATTCAAGAAGGAACGTATTCACTCATTGTTGGTAGTCAACTGGCAATCGAAAGTGAATTAGTATCATTATTTCCTGAAAAATATACGATACGGACAGTTAAGCAACTGTTAGAAGAACTAACACGAACGATTAATACTCATACTCTTCAAGCAATATTGATTGATTCCTCAAGTGGTAGTATCTTAGGTGATAAATTCTTTGAAGCAATGCCAAACTCCAAACGCTCTCTTTTCAAAAGTCATACGGCTAATTGGAAGAATTTATTGACTCCCAGACTCTTTGAAAACTCTCTCCTCATGGATGAGCCTGTTTTGGGAGGGCAAGTACTTTTTGTTGATATTGTTGTGCCGAATCCTAGAAAATAAATAAGAAAATATTAAAATCTAACAAATGCTCTAACGTGTAATTCACTTGATAGAGGGTGATATTATTGATAGCATCTTAATTTGCTTGATTTCATTGTTTTCTTACTCATCAAAAAATATGATCCTACGATAAATATAAGATACTTTTCAAGAGTTCTGTTAAATAATAACTCTCATCAACGGTTTATTTGATACTATTTTGGTTTTTTAATCGCTTGTTTTTTGGATTTAGTTGGTTTTTCCAGTTTCAGGAGTTCATCTCGACATAAAGCGGCTTCAGCAAATAGCAATTTTTCTGCATACTCTTCCATTAATGTCGTTAGTTTTTGGATTTTTTTTGTTTTTGTTTTTTCTTCTTTAAGAATGTTTTTTATTTCTAATTTCACCATTTTTTTAGAATCCTCGGTGTTGTGTGTTCGTTCTAAGATTTCAGAGATTCCTTTACTGATGGTGGTGGGGGTAATATGATGAGCGATATTAAAATCATTTTGTATTTTTCGTCTTCGTTTTGTTTCTCGCGTTGCTTCTTTCATTGCTGGACTGATTTTGTCTGCGTACATAATGACTAAGCCTTCGCTATTTCGAGCAGAACGTCCGATAATTTGAATCAATGAGCGTGTGGATCGGAGAAAACCAATTTTATCTGCATCTAAAATACAAACCAGAGATACTTCAGGGAGGTCGATTCCTTCTCTTAATAAATTAATACCGATAATGATATCAAAAACACCCAAACGAAGATCTCGTAATATTTCTGTTCTTTTAATCGTATCAACATCACTATGAATATAGGATACCAATAATCCAGCTTCGATGAGGTGTTCGGTTAAATTTTCTGCCATTTTTTTAGTGAGGGTGGTAATAATAATTCGTTCGTCTTTCTCTTTTCTTAGTTTGGCCTCACAAATAATATCGATGATTTGTCCTTCTGTAGGGCGTATTTCAATATTAGGATCTAATAATCCTGTAGGACGAATAATCTGTTCAACTACTGCTTCGGAATTTTGAAGTTCAAAATCAGCTGGTGTTGCCGAGACATAAAGGACTTTATCGGCAATTTCAAAAAATTCTTCCATAGTCAGAGGACGGTGATCAATGGCGGAAGGTAGCCTAAATCCATGGGTGACTAAGGTTGTTCTTCTACTGAGATTGCCGTTAAACATACTGCTAATTTGAGGGATAGCAATATGGGATTCATCAATAATAGTTAAATAATTATCTTTTGGAAAATAATCCAATAGGGTAAAAGGTCGTTCTCCAGGCTCTCTAAAGGTCAGATGTCGGGAATAATTTTCGATGCCGTTACAGTATCCCATACTAAGCATCATATCAATATCATACTTAACACGAGCCTCCAAGCGATTAGCTTCATCGTATTTCCCTTCTGCTTTTAGTTCTTGAAGGCGATCAATGAGTTCTAATTCGATATTTTCGATTGCTGTTTCGATTTTGTGATCGGTGGTTAAAAAAAGTTTAGCCGGATAGATTAAGGTTCTGTCTAATTCTTCTAAAACTGTGCCTGTGGTGTATTGGATTTTTTTAATCGAAGTAATACAAAAATTATTATCAAATCCGATTCTAAGGAGATCTTTGGAATAAGAAACGTGAATATCGAGATGATCATTATAATAACGGAAACAAGCCCGTTCTAATGTAAAATCTCGTTCTTCGTAGAGGATTCTGGTCAGATGTCGGATTACTTGAGGGAGATCGATGGTCATCCCTATACAAAGAAGAAGGATTAACTCTTTATAATCGGTAGGTGCTCCCATACCGTAAATACAAGATACGGAAGCAATAATAATGGTATCCTTTCTTTCTAATAGGGAAGCAACAGCAGAAATTCTCATTCGATCGAGTTCATCATTGATTCGAGATTCTTTTTCGATATAGACATTTTTTTGAGGAAGGTAGGCTTCGGGCTGATAATAACTAAAAT
>JBOFNI010000048.1:0-1571 GCA_051658845.1 Brevinema sp.
GCAGGTGCACACTCGGAGTACCCCGGGTGGGGTCGCCGTGGCTGCCTGGGGGAGGTGCAAGGGTCGGAAGTAAAACGTCCTTTCCGCTGCATTGCTCCCCCTCGGAACCCAGGGCTGGCAACGCTGCTGGGGGGGTCAGTCGACTCGACTGCCCGCCGCACAGCAACCGAGGCGAGCGCCTGGGTGCCGATGACTGTACGGGGGGCCCCGTACAGAGTCTGGGCCTGCCGCCAGAACCCAGTGAGATCACAGCCCTGAGGCTGGTAACCTCCACCATACAGGTGGGTTGGCCCATCGGGGAAGGAGTTTGCTCTTTTTGTGACCAGGTGGTGGCGCCTGCCGGGTGGCAAGCGACCGTGGTGGAGTGAGCGCTCGACCCCGACCCCCCCTCGGGGGAGCAGCTACACTGGTCTGAAGACTTCCCCTTAAGCCGCTCGTGTCGGGGGCGCCTTGAAGCCCCGCGGGGGTTCTTGGCGCTTGGACGACGAGCCCGTGCTGACCTCCTGCGAGAGGCCGGGGGTTCCGGCCTGGCCGAGGGACCCGGCCGCGGCGGGGTCGCTACAGCCCTCGCAGGGGGGCGTCTTCGGGGGGAAGCAGACAGAACTTGCCAGCTGGCGGGGGTAGCGCTGGCGCTCGCCCACCGCCGAGGCAAGATGTGGCTGATCGCCTTTGTCTGCTTCTTCACTGCGGAGAATTGCTGGAAAAAATCCTCCACAGTGTTCCCGAAGAGGCCACCCGGCAATCTGGGGGCATCGAGAAAGCGAACCTTCTCTACCTCCCTCATATCTGCCAGGTTCAACCACAGGTGGCGTTCCTGAACCACTTGCGTGGCCATCACCCTTCCCAGAGCGTGCGCCGTGCCTCTTGTGGCCCAGAGGGCACAATCGGACACCGAGCGCAGTCCCTGCAGGAGCTCCGGGTTGGGCACTCCCTCGTGCAGCTCTCTCAACGCCTGGGCCTGGTATACCTGCAGGATGCCCAGGGCGTGTAGGGCGGACGCAGCCTGTCCAGAGGCGACATAAGCCTTTGCCACCAGGGTGGAGGAGAACTTACACGCCTTGGAAGGGAGCCTTGGACGATCACTCCAAGTGGCGGCCGACTGCGGGCACAGGTGCGCCGCAACGGCTCTCTCCACCGGAGGGATGCCCTCGTACACCTTCGCTGGTCCCCCCTCGAGGGAGTTGAGAGCGGGGATCCCCCTGCCTCGGGATCTCGCCGAGAACGGCGTGTTCCACGATTTGGTGAGGATCTCGTGTAGCTCGGGAAGAAAAGGAACAGGGGACGGGTGTGACTCAGAGCCACGACCGGCACCCATGAACCAATTGTCCAACCTGGCCTGGGCTGCCCGGGTAAGCACGGCTGCCATCTTGACGTCTAGCTCTGACTGACGCTTGGCCCCCGAAGGGGTCTGCTCAGCAGAGCCTTCCGTTTCCAATGGGTCCAGCCCGCTCTCAGATGCTGCGATCGACAGCACCTCCAAATCTTGGCTTTCATCGGGGAACCCCTCTCGTTCCCACGACGGCCCGACCGACGCACCCGTCGCTAGGGAAGGTTGGGAGCACTGCGAGGAC
>JBOFNI010000049.1:0-5604 GCA_051658845.1 Brevinema sp.
ATTACCGCTTCTGCAATAGGTGCTCTCATCCAAGCCGGAAAATACTCTGTTAATATGATGAAAATCGACCCTTATTTGAATGTTGACGCCGGTACCATGCGTCCTTATGAACATGGAGAAGTGTTTGTTTGTGATGACGGAACGGAAACTGATTTGGATTTAGGAAATTATGAGCGTTTTTTACAGATCCGTACCACTAAAGATTCCGCTATCACCACCGGACGTGTCTACCAAAAAGTAATCGAATCCGAACGCCGTGGTGAGTATCTGGGACAAACCGTACAAGTGATTCCTCATATTACCGATGAAATCAAAAGATGTATCCGTATCTTTGACAAAAACAACTCTGACATCCGTATTATTGAATTAGGTGGTACCGTAGGAGATATTGAAAGTGTCCCATTTGTAGAAGCCATCCGCCAATTTGCCTTAGAAGAAGGATTGGAAAATGTGATGTTTATCCATTTGACGTTAGTTCCAACCGTTATCGGAGGTGAGTACAAAACCAAACCTTCTCAGCATTCGGTAAAAACATTAATGTCCGATGGAATCCATCCTGATATGCTTGTCTGTCGTTCCGAAGAAGCAATCACGGATAGCCTCAAAGAAAAACTTGCACTCTTTTGTAATGTCAAAAAAGAAGCTGTGATTTCTCTCCCAAACTCCAAACAAAGTATTTACGAAATTCCCCTTGCCTTACAGAAGGAAAAAGTATTGGAACAAATTGAATCTCGATTAAAACTACCCCTTAAAAAAGCTGATTTGAGTGCATGGAATCACCTGTTGAATAATATTCAACAAATCCAAGAATCGGTAGATATTGCTTTTGTAGGGAAGTATTTACAACTTAGCGATGCCTATAAATCTGTTGTAGAAGCCTTTAACCATGCCGGTTTTAATCATAAACACCATATTAATCTTATCAATATTGATCCGGAAGAATTAGAAAAAAACAATCCAGAAATTTTAGAACGCTTAGCCCAAGTCCATGGGATTTTTGTACCCGGTGGATTCGGTACTCGGGGGATTAACGGTAAAATTGCAGCGTTAGCCTACGGTCGTACTAATAAAACACCGACTTTTGGAATCTGTCTGGGATTACAATGTATGGTCATCGAATATGCTCGTAATGTCTTAAATCTCGATGCCGATTCAACAGAATTTAATACAGATACCCCTTACCCAGTTATAGAGATGCTTTCCAATCTTAAAAATATTAAAGAACTGGGAGGTACGATGAGATTAGGGGTCTATACTGCACAATTAAAAGCCAATTCCAACATTGCTAAGATTTATGGAGAAACCACGATTACAGAACGCCATCGCCATCGCTTTGAAGTGAATCCTATCTATACTCAAGACTTGGAATCAGCAGGGTTAATCATCTCAGGGAAAGGACCTTCCGATCTTGTAGAATGTGTCGAAATCGCCGATCACCCTTGGTATATCGGTGTACAATACCATCCAGAATTTCTCTCTTCTCCCTTAAAAGCCCATCCTTTATTTGATTCTTTTGTTCAAGCAACCATTGATAAAAAATCCAAGTAGGCACTCATGAAAGCATTATTACTTGCCGGAGGTAAAGGTACACGTTTATGGCCTCTCTCCAAAACACAAACACCCAAACAAATCATTTCTCCCTTTGAAGAAGAAAAAAATCTCTTAGAGATGACCATAGAACGCACCTTAAATTTAGGTTTTCACAATGAAGATATTTTTTTAATCACCGTTCAAGATCAAGCGCCTCTCCTCCAACCCTATGCAAGACAAATCATTATTGAGCCGGAAGCTCGAAATACAGCCCCAGCTATCTTATTAGGGGCAAAAAAACTCATATCTCTCTATACAGACCCAGAAGAATCAATTTATGTATTTCCTACAGATCATTATATCAGTAATTTTACCCCAAATTTATCGCTCGATCTTCATGATATAATTCTTTGCTTTCGTATTATTCCGACAAGAGCAGAAACAGGTTACGGATATATTCAAACCCATACCGGTGGAGTCATCCGTAAAGTTCGACGGTTTACCGAAAAACCAGATCAGCAAACTGCCAATCAATGGTATGAATCTTGGCTCAATGATCCTGAAGGTGCTCAAGAAGAGAAATATTTTTGGAATTCGGGGATTTACGCTTTTTCCTTAAACTCCTTAAAACTTGCCCTTCAAAAAATAGATCCTCAGCTTTGTGATTTTTGGCTTCAATCCGATTATGAAGAATTTTTAGCCAATTATACTAAAATCCCCAAACAATCGTTTGATATTCTAATCGCAGAGCAAGCATTTAATCTCCATTCCGCTCCCTTACCGGCAGATTCTTGGAGAGATGTTGGTACTTGGCAATCCGTATATGAAGCCCTTTCCTCCTCTAAATTAGAAAACATCCATCTTGGAAAAGGACAATTAATCACTGCTGAGAGTTCTTCTTGTCTTGTAAAATCAGATCAAGATTTTAATATTGCTTGTGCCGGTGTTGATAATCTTGCTATTATTATATCCGGCAATCAAATCCTTATTGCCGATAAAACTAATCCCCTAGCAATGCAAGAATTAATCAAAAAATTACAAAACGACTATCCGGAACTTATATGATTGCTCTAATAATCATTATTTTAGGAATCTCTATTCTACTGATCTATCAACTAACGAAAAAAAAACCACAACGGGCTTATCAATTATTAATTCAAATCCATCAACTCATCCAAAAGGATTTAAATTTAGATGACAGCACTCGATTGATCGAAATTTCTCGTGAATTTCTGATGATCTTTATCCACGAGATCGAACAAAAAACGATTACCCCAACCCTAAAAGAACCTATCAACAAGTTATTAGGATTAATTCTTCAAATCCCACGAATTGCCGATCAAGATCTTATGGCAGCTATTCATCAAATTAATCGGATTCAAACGGTTTCTTTAGAAATCAAACAATTTTTTAAAGAATATTATTCTCTTTTTTATCGCTCTTTAAAATAAAAATACGCCTCAATAGGCGTATTTTTTGATGTTTTATTGATTAACTTCTTTTATAAAGAGCAGGTGGATTAAGATTATTATTATTAATCGAATGAATGATTAATAAATTTTCGGAAAGATACCCCTTGTAGATTGTTTGTATATTTCCTGTAGTTGAGAATTCTACAATGTCTCCGTCTCGACTAACTAAAAGTTCCCCTTCTTGTATCCCTCTTGATTCCGTATTAGTAAAGAAAGCTTCTTCAAAACTTTCTTCTTTGAGAATAAGAACATGCTTTTTTAAAACAAGTTCAGGTGTCGTTAATTCTATATCTTCCCAAGTCCACACTCCTTCTAAACTCGAACGTTCATTCGATACAGTCGAACAGGCACCAATCAAAAATATTATCAATAGGCTTGTTTGTTTCATTATTATCTCCTCTTGCTTTTATAATTTCGACATTCCGACACACGAAACTTGAATAAAATAATCACTTATCCAAGAGAACAAGTAGACAAAAAAAAATTTTTTTGTTATAATATATGGAATAATTGCAAAGAGGATTCGACCATGACCCATAGTGAAGAATACCATATTAGATTACAAAAAATGCAGGCACTCCAAGAATTGGGGCAAGATCCTTACACTCCAAGAGCCAACACCCCTCGTACTACTTTTTCTCAAGACTTACTCACAGCATTTGCTAAAGATGGGACAGCTCAAGGGACGATTGCTGGTCGTATTATGCTCAAAAGAGATTTCGGTAAAGCAGCATTTGCCGTCTTACGTGATGAACAAGGAGAAATCCAA
This sequence comes from Brevinema sp., assembly GCA_051658845.1. Lineage (GTDB taxonomy): Bacteria > Spirochaetota > Brevinematia > Brevinematales > Brevinemataceae > Brevinema_A. The sequence continues at coordinate 3,772 of JBOFNI010000049.1, forward strand.
GTTTATTTCAAAAAAGATATTCTCGGAGAAGATCTCTTTGAAATCTATAAATTATTAGATCTGGGAGATATTATCTCGGCAACAGGATCGATGTTCTTGACACAAAAAGGAGAGGCAACTTTAGAACTTAGTAATTTCCAAATCCTCACCAAAGCCTTAAGCCCTCTTCCTGAAAAATTTCATGGATTGGAAGATATCGAAACCCGTTACCGAAAGCGTTATTTGGACTTAATTGCCAACACCCATGTCAAAGAAAGTTTTATTATCCGTTCCCAACTTGTCCATACGATTAGAGATTACTTATCCAATCATGGATTCTTAGAAGTGGAAACACCAATGATGCACCCTATTCCGGGAGGAGCTGCCGCAAGACCTTTTATTACTCATCACAATGCACTTGATACCGAATTGTACCTCCGTATCGCTCCGGAATTATACCTCAAACGCTTGGTTGTCGGCGGGATGCACAAAGTATTTGAGATCAACCGTAATTTCCGAAACGAAGGCGTTGATACCACCCACAATCCAGAGTTTACTATGCTCGAAATTTATGAAGCGTATTCAGATTGGCGAGGCATGGTAGATTTATTTATTGCTCTCGTTCAAGATCTCGCCCTCAAACTCAATAATACCACTGTGCTTACTTATCAAGACAAAACAATTGATCTAGGACAATGGAAAGAGCTTTCTTATTCCGATGCTCTTCGAGAGAAAGGAATTGACCCTGATAAAATCACCACTCGTGAAGAAGCTGTCAAAATCGCAGAACGTTATCATATCGAAGTCAATAACGATATGGGACGTTGGGGTATTTTTGCAGAATTGTTTGATTTACTGGTTTCCGATTATATCGTGGAACCGACCGTTATTTATGACTATCCAGCAGAAATCTCCCCTCTCTCCAAAAGATGTCCTGAAAATCCCGATATTGCCGAACGTTTCGAAGCTTATGCTTTTGGGATGGAACTCTGTAATGGGTTTTCTGAATTAAATAACCCTCTCACCCAATGCCAAGTTTTTGAAGATCAAACCAAACGAAAAAGTAACGGTAACGAAGAAGCGATGGGATTTGATGAAGATTATATTTCTGCTTTGGAGCAAGGACTTCCTCCGACTGGAGGAATTGGAATTGGGATTGACCGCTTGACGATGATTTTTATTGATACAGCATCTATTCGAGATGTAATTCTCTTTCCTGCAATGAAAATCAATAATGAAAAACCATCTCACGAAAAATAACAAAAAACTAGAAACGATTGCTTATCATGGATTAAATTATTACTCAATAAAATAAAAAGAGATCGTTAAGATCTCTTTTTATTTGTTTATGCACAGTAATTAAAATAGCTTACTTACCGAATGCGTATCCGATGCTAAAAGTCAGATTATACGCCATATAAGCAGCTTGAGTTTTACCAGTACCGTAGTATCCTCCGCTTCCCAAAGTAGTAGTACGAGTTGTTCCATCCACTGTACGGGTAACATCTTTAGGTTCACTAGAAAAAGCAAAATCTAAACGATGTCTAAACCCTAGCATTAAACCGTTATCAAAAATATACTGTGTTCCCAAAGGAAGATTTAAGGATACAAGAAGGTGATTCCCTAATTTGCTAACACTAGTAGCTTTTGGATCTGATACTTTAGTACGTGGGTCAGCACTAAAATATCCTAAATTAAGACCTAAAATATCCACTAAAATTCGCCCTTCTCCAACCTGTGTTCCAACAGCATAAGTCGTCCCTAAATAGACGTTCAAGGTATTAAAAGACGCTGTTGTTTTATCGGGGAGATTTACTTCTTGACCCATTATTGTTTTCACAGGATCAAAATTCA
>JBOFNI010000050.1:0-1739 GCA_051658845.1 Brevinema sp.
ATTATATACTCACAATGATGATAAAAAGATCAATGAAGAGGCAAGAAAAGGAGTTGGTTTGAGTATGAACTCCTTAGAAAGTGATAAAATATTTGTGGCTACTAAATCAGGAATCGATACAATTACAGTAAGCAATAAAACGGGAGTATCAGGTACAATATCCAGTAATAATAAAATACGAGTCCAAATAATAGGACTATATGCAAATTATTTAGCAAATTCTAATGTAATAAAAACAATACTAATTAGTGATGTAGCAAGGACTCCTGTAGAGCAAGCAGGTCATGTGTACAGAGATGCTTTAAAATATCCTAATATTAATGACACTAACGCTATGTATATAGGTAATATTGGTAAATTAGTAAGAAAATTAATTCAAGAAAACACCGATACTCAAGAAATTACCAATCAACTTACCAATTATATTATTACTAATGGGACATTTAGGCATGTTAATAATTCCGGAAATACAATTGATATAGCTGCCAATGATTCAAGAGATACATCTAAATCTGAATTTACAAATAGCTTTACTCAGTTTATGAAAGCAAATACTTGGTTAAGTTCAAATAACAGTTTGATGAAAGGAAGAGATGGAGGAGAAACAAATGCACATCATACAGTATTTCGATAATTCTTAAGGATATATGATCGGTGCTTGCATTTTAATAGGTTGGGAAACTGTAAAATAGTCTTTTTGGTATCCATAACCGTAAAATAAAATATCATACCATGAGAAATATAGAGATAAAATGAAGTAATTTTTTAAAGCTATACTTTGTTGTAATTCGTTATTTCCTAAAGATCGGATAAACAAATATTGCTGGTATAATTTATTATTATCTACAGAAAGTATATTTAACAAGCTACTTGTTATTTTTTGAAGTGTTTTTGATGAATTGTTATATGAAATATTATTTGTTAATATTTGAATAAGGACTTGATTATTGGCATACAATAATGTATTAAAAATAAGAGAGTCTTTCATACGTGTATCCTGTTTGTTGATCGGCTGTGATAACTGTCTATATATCCATATTAGTTCATTGTTACGTATCTCTGATATTTGACCGGCAATACTTTGAATTTCATTATAAGACACCAATATTTTTGACTCTTCAGGGAAGAGGAAACCATATTTATTTGTGTAAGTAATAGTTTGTCCTTTATTAGTATATATAATAAGTTTTGTTTCGATATTATCATAATCTGGATCGATGAAAACAGTATCTTGCAGAAAAAAGATAGGGTATAACTCATTTTTAGAAAAGTAATTATCAAATATAGAAAAGTCTTGTTTTTCAATAGATGAAATAATATTTTGTAATTCTGTAATTTTCTCTTGTTCTTTATTGTCAGCACAGCCACTAATAAATAATAAAATGATTAATAAATATTTCATTATATACCTCTTTAGAGAATAGGGAGTACACTATTGTCTTATCCAGACCGGAAGCAGGGTTAGAAAAATGAGAGCTTTTAAGCGAATACTCTGTATAACTCTCTCTAATTTTTTTCAAAAATAGACAGAGTAAAATTTTTATTACCCAGCGAAACAAAGTGAAGCAGGGATAAAACAAACCCCATAGTATATATTATACTATGGGGTTTGTTTTGTCAATATTTGTTAGAGATAAACTCGAACAGATATCAGCGAAGTGTATGGAAGAAAGCTATTTAAAAACACCTTTAAGCACTGCGGTACTAAACGATCTCAAAAAAGGGATTTATCATGTTTC
>JBOFNI010000051.1:0-1427 GCA_051658845.1 Brevinema sp.
GTTCATTCCTGAAGCTTTCACAATTCTTTCCCAAAATATACTAGGACTCATATGAAACATATTGTTATCCAAAGAAGAAACATGATAAATTCCTTTTTTGAGATCGTTTAGTACCGCAGTGCTTAAAGGTGTTTTTAAATAGCTTTCTTCCATACACTTCGCTGATATCTGTTCGAGTTTATCTCTAACAAATATTGACAAAACAAGCCCCATAGTATAATATATATTATGGGGTTTGTTCTATCCCTGCTTCACTTTGTTTCGCTGGGTAAGACAATAGTCTCGATAGCATAGCTATCTCCCTATTCTCTAAAGGAGTTATTGATGAAATATTTATTAATCATTTTATTAATTATTAGTGGCTGTACTGAGAATAAAGAACAAGAGAAAATTACAGAATTACAAAATATTATTTCATCTATTGAAAAACAAGACTTTTCTATATTTGATAATTACTTTTCTAAAAATGAGTTATACCCTATCTTTTTTCTGCAAGATACTGTTTTTACAAATATTAATCATACCAATATCCATACAAAAGTTATCACTTTTAGCAATAATGGAGTTCCATTAGTTTATTCTAATCAATACGGTATGATTTTCTATGAAAATTCCCAACCTCTTGTATCTTTACAAGAAATTTCTAATATCTCTGAACAAGTTTGTCCTCTATGGTCTTATATTACCGACTCAAAAACTAATTATGTAAAAATCGATGAATTAGCCGATGCATATACAAGTGTTTATAATTTGGATCAAAATATAAATATAGATAGTCAATTGAGAAACTCTATTGTTACTTTTAATACTCCAAGAGCATATGCATTTGATCGTCTAATGAGTCTTGTATCATATTTTGAAGATCCAGCTAACAGAAATGATTCTAAAAATGGTAAATTACTAAGAGAATTAGGCAATCAATTAGATTATAAACTTCGAATAGAGTTTGAAAAATCTTTCAATCAATATTTATTGAAAAAAGTTACCGGAGAAACATTTGACGAGTACAGAAGTACTCTTGCCAATGCATATATCAAAAAATTATACCCTCAAAATGTCCAAAATACTAACGGTACACTGGAAGTAATAATGAATTCTCCTGTATCATATCCATAAAATTACTTAAATACTGTATGATAGGCGTCTGTTTCTCCATCTATTCCTTTAGGAATACTGTTACTGGAACTTATTAATTTATTATTTGTCATAAATTTCTTAAAACTAATATTAAAGTTAGTATTTGCTGTATCCCTTGAATCATTGGCAGCAATATCTATGGTATTACTAGAACTACTGACATGTTTAAAACCTTTTGGATTTGAAATAACATAGTTGGTAATCCGATTAGTAATTTCTTGAGTATCAACATCTTCTCGAATCCATTCTCTTGTTAATTGACCTATATTTTTTATATACATAGCATTTGT
>JBOFNI010000052.1:0-2097 GCA_051658845.1 Brevinema sp.
CATCGTTATAAAAATAAATATTTTCTTTATAAAACAGGCGTCCGTATTGTACATACTCATCGGCAAGTCGCTGATTGAGATGAGCATTGACAGCAAATTGATATTTTTGATACTGGGAATCATTGGTAACTCTTACCAACGCTTTAATAGGATGATCAAAAGGCATGACTAAGGCAAGCTCTAGAAAATAAATATTACGAGCAATAGCATCTTGTCGTTCGTTTTGATTCAAGGTTCTTGAATCGATTTTGATTAAATCTTCTTTAGTATCTAGTCTTTTAGGAACAGGCAAGAGCATAAATTGAGATACTTGAGAGTAAAAAACGTTGCTATGCATTAGTAAGGAAATAAATAATATTAGGAATAATTTCATGTTATCACTATCGGAATTTCTCGAGAAATATAAAGATTTTCATCAGCTTCACTTTATCACCGAAGAAAATCTTATCGGACTTCGTTTAGATACTGCATTAGCAGGGCAAGAACCCTCTCTGTCCCGTAGTGCTTTAAAAAATTTAGATCATGTAATCCTCGTTAATCAACAAGAAAAAAAATTCTCCTACAAATTAAAATTAGGAGATCAGGTTAAATGTTACTGGTCTTTTCAAACGGAGATTGATTTTTCTCCAGAAAAAATAGACTTCCCTATTATTTATCAAGATGATGATTTAATGATTATCGATAAACCTTGGGGATTAGTCGTTCATCCGGCGAAAGGGCATGAATCTGGTACTTTGGCTAATGGAATCCTTTATTATCTAAAGGATCAAAATATTGATGAAGAATTTGGAGAAGAAGGACGGATTGGTATTGTCCACCGATTGGATAAAGATACAAGAGGCTTGATGATTATCGCTCTCAATGATAAAACAGCACGGGCATTAAGCGAAGCATTTAAGAATCGTGAAATTACTAAAGTTTATAAAGCTCTTGTTAAGGGACTTACTCCAGAGCATGGTACCTTTGAAGGATCAATCGGTCGCTCCCCTAAAGATAGAAAAAAAATGGCTGTTGTCAAAGAAGGCGGAAGGGAAGCACGCACCGATTTCAAAGTCCTTCAATATTTTAAAGAACATACCTTACTTGCCTGTAAATTATTTACTGGACGAACTCATCAAATCCGAGTCCATTTTTCTCATGCAGGGTATCCTATTTTAAACGATGAGCTATACTCCCGACAGCGAGTACACCTTCCTGGGATGGCACTGATTGCCTGTCACCTGTCTTTTAAACATCCGAGTACAGGAGAAGAGCTTTCTTTTACATTGCCTGATCCTCTGGCATTCCAAGAATTAATAAAAGATTTAGAACAGAAAAAATAAGTTTTTCCTAATAATTATTTTATCGGAATTATTAAGAGAAAATTACTAAGATATGTTGGTTAAAAATGATTAATCCTAGAAAATTTGCCTTACTAGGTACCAAACAAAAAATTTATAAAATTGCCGCCACTATTAGAAATATTGAAATTGCTTTAAAACAAGGTCAGGATCTTGACATTAAAGAAACCCTCGCTTATACTGAAGCAATCAGAAACCAAGAAGGACAAAAAATTTCCCGAACCGTCACTATTGTTGAATCCCTTCAAGATATTCAATCATTACCATCTTTATCGGAGCAGATTAAACGACTAAACTTTGCCTACCATGATCTTTTAGCAATTTTAGATCAAAAAGTCGATGAGGATAAAAAATTTTCATTGATCCAGTTTGACGATCTCAACAAAGAGGTCATTCGTTATCCATGGATCGGCATTTTAGACAATCTTCGATCTCCAATGAATGTAGGAACAATTTTTAGATCAGCCGATGGTTTTGGTACTGGTGAACTGTTTTTAAGCGGTATCACCCCCTGTCCTCCCAACAACAAAGTAACACGTACTGCCTTAGGGGCAGAAGAATTTGTACCTTTCCGTTACTTTAATACCACAGAAGAAGCAATCACACAAGCACGCCAAGAACATTACAAAATTATTGCTTTAGAAGTAGCTGAACCCTCTAAAGAATTATCTGAAATAGAAGACTTCCAATATTGTGCTTTTATTTTTGGTAATGAAGAATTTGGGATTACGTCTTCTATTTTGGAAATCTGTGATGA
>JBOFNI010000053.1:0-1131 GCA_051658845.1 Brevinema sp.
AAATTTTTATTATCCAGCGAAGTTTAAAATAAACGAGCAGGGATAGAGAATAGGGAGTGACTCTATTGTCTTATCCAGCGAATAGCAGGATTTCTTTATAAATATTTTCTGAAAATAGTAGAAATACGATTTGAATAAATGAATATCTGTATAAGATTCATTAGTCGCTATCGCTTCTAAGACTCTCATATTATAACATGACTTTGTAAAATCTTTGGGTTATTTAGGGTACATTTTGGAAACTATTTTTGTTGATTATTTTGTGTTTAAGTTGTTGATAATGAAAGAGTTACGCAATTTGATAAAAAGTATTTTTGGAAAATAGGGAACAACTCCTTGATTTCGATAAAAGATTCAAGTAGTTGACAAAACAAACTCCATAGTATAATATATATTATACTATGGAGTTTGTTATTAGGAATTATTCTAACCCTGCTTCGCTGGATAAGACAATAGAGTGCTCCCTATTCTCTAAAGAGGTATATAATGAAATATTTATTAATTATTTTATTAATTATTAGTGGCTGTACTGAGAAGAAAAAGCGAAAAGTGATACCACCTATTCAAAAAGCTCCTATTGAGGTCTCTTATGATAAAGGCTTGGATCTTATGCTTGTGGATACGAGTTTTATAGGTGTCCAACAAAATACGGCTGCAGAAGTCTATCATTATCAAGCGATCTATTGGGATTCTAATGACAATATCTACTATAATGTTACGAATACTAGGCTATTCGGTTATCCTATCATAGTTTCTAATACTAACTTTCTCTATACTATTGATGAAGAGAAACAATATGAGCCTGTATTTGATTCATCTCTCAAAGAGATTTTCCCTGATACCCAAGCCTCTCTTCTCTATCTTGGGAGTGTTACGCCTTTAGAGCGAGTTTATCTTGATCCGACCAACCAAGTTTATTATATTAAAAAGCTTACATTCTTTGATACCTCTTTTTATATTAGTTATGAAAAAGGAAGTAGAATCACCAATATTAATCCTTCACCTGTATACCCTATTATTATCTCTAATATTAGTACCTCTTATGATTATGATCGTCAAGTAACTAATAGTATTCTTGTTCTTAATACTTATTTTACTAATATTGATAATCAGATATTGTCGACTACATGT
>JBOFNI010000054.1:0-1424 GCA_051658845.1 Brevinema sp.
GTGGGATCACTTCTGACCACTCATCTGACCGGGCTGGGTCTTCTCGCGTCGGTAACCTTCTCAGGTGGCATTTCCCCCAAATTCAGAGCAGCTGTCAGTCGCCGCCCTCTCTTTTCAACGACCAGTCTCGCTCTCCCCCCCTGTCTTCCCCAGCCTATTTTTCCGATAATGATCTCATTACTTTGGACTAAGTGCTGGGTGTCATCTTCTTTTTCCATCAATAAAACACTTTTTCCTAATTGTACTCCCTCTTGTCTGTGTTCCTTCGAGCAATTATTTTTAGTGTTTCTACCTACATAAACATTTTACTTGGTTTTTAAAACAGGTTATCATTTTTATCATTGTGCTCAGTGCTATAGGTTAACTTTTTATACGTTCAGTGCTGAAGATATACGTTCAGTGCTGTAGATTAAATCTTGATATACGTTTAGTGGTGTCTTTCCCAAAGACAAGAATGCTTTTAGCGTTTTATATACGTTCTACTGGTGTTTTTCCAGGGGCAAGAATGCTTTTAGCGTTTTATATACGTTCTACTGGTGTTTTTCCAGAGACAGGAATGCTTTAAAGCGTTCGTACCTTGCTCTTTTCATAACTTTTTTGTGCAACCATCATACATTGCTGCTTTTTCATTATTACTATTATTATTTTACAACACTTCCACCCTTTGGAACTTCTAAGTTCCACTGCTTAAACCCTAACATACTGATCATTTAGTTTAGATTGATTCTAGCTTATTATTGCTCACGTAATGTACCCTAATCGCATAGGCTCACAGTACAGGCGAGAAAAAACAAAAGAAAACATGTAATTAACATTTAAAGTTAACCCACGTACCATAAAATTTACCGAAGTTAAGTTAACCCCAGTATACTATACCGCCCAACACTTCCACCCGAGACAAAGTTTATGCTCGACCTCAAAAAGGTGAACCAGGAGTGGGCGAAAAACCCTCCAGCAAGCATCACTGGCTCGAAAATTCCCACTCTGCCCGTCAATTTGACGCGACAGTGAAAAACCTCACCAAAGTCACCATAGACATAATACAAAACAGCAAGAAAAGAAACCGATGTTCAAACAGATGTGTGTGTGTGTGTGTGTGTGTGTGTGTGTGTGTGTGTGTGTGTGTGTGTGTGTGTGTGTGTGTGTGTGTGTGTTTTCACGTGCGTAGTAGTCCATAGTTCACGAAGGTTAGGCAGCCGGCCAGAACCATTCAGGGTCGGTACCCACGGCTGTAACCAATGAGGTAAAGGTACCCACAATCTGCGCTCCATTTCGATGGATGCCAAAAAACGCTTATGTATCCTGCAACGACCCGACCAAGGCACGATTTTTGCAACTACAGTAGTGTCAGGAGTGGTAGAAGGTTCTGAATAAAGTGGCCATTTGGACAATCCTCTGATCCAGGTGAGAACAGGGTCCGAAAT
>JBOFNI010000055.1:0-2588 GCA_051658845.1 Brevinema sp.
TGTACTGTGTGACAACATTTCGCGGTGAAAAATAAATATAACCGAGCAGTCGTCACAGGTTCAGCTAAAAACTCAAAACAAAATAATAAACAAAAGCAGTCCAAAATGTACTGATTTATTAGATTTAGATATGTATATACTACCTTTTCCCCTTTTCATCCCAGTCGTACTGTTACTACCAGTGTCCTTTGGGGTTCTGTCCTGCGGCCTCTTATTTTCCTCTACCTCCCTCCACTTGGCAATAATGTTCGCAAATATAACATCCACTTTCACTGCCTGGATGATGATACCCAGCTCAATTTATATAGTAAACTTAATTCCATACTTTCACCCGCCTTAATCAGATAAAGTCTTGGTTTACCTTCAACATCCTTAAGTTAAATAATGACAAAACTGAAATTCTTTTGGGTAGCTGGGTGTTATCCTTAATAGCTCATTATCATTTCAGTCTTACATTAAAAGAAGAAAAGTAAAATTTAAGTGGATGACTAATTGTAGTAGAACCAAAAAATTAAATGACGAACATAATGAAAGGGGAGGAGTTGCACAATAGGAAAGGGAAGACTGGGAATTGCGCAACAAGAAAAAAATAATGTAAACTCAATAAACAATCGGGAAACGAAACGGAATTGAACGGCAAACAATAAGAGTAAAAACTAAAAGATGGCGTCTGCAAGTATTAATGACCAGTAAATGTAACAAATAGTCATGAGCGCTGTCGTAGCAAAAAAATGTAAACAAATCAGGTTATAAACTAAACGGCATGGGCAAACCAAAACACTAATGACTACACTTCACATCACTTTGCTAATTTGGCCGCAACTGGCGCTACTAAATTGCCGGTTAGCGATGAACACAAAGACACCGATGAAAGAAGTCTAGACAACGAGGATAAAAGTGAGGTTTTAAAAGGCGAACTCAAAACACACGCGCTGAGCGGGCTACCCAAACTTTCAAATTTCAATGAAAAAAATAACTTACACTCCATTCTTTGCCAAAAGACTTTCTTTAAACACCAAATAGTGATATTTCAACAAATAAAGACAATTTTCTCCAGGGTCCATTGATTAAACTGAAAGAAAATATTATTTCCAACATATTTAGTGAGCCAGCCAGGAGGTCAGCATCTCACACACCGTCAGGACTGAGGTTGGCCACTATTGGCGGCACAGAAAAGTTTTACAAAACGGGGGCAGGATTTGTGTGTATTTCGGGTACAGAAAAGCATCAGATAGGGGTGTCTATTCGTGTAAGAGGTGCCTAGCTGCTTCACTAGTGGGTTTATTTACAGACTGTGTTTAGCACAAAAGTACAGTTCAGTTCATTCATGTGACTGAGCCTCAGTCGACGTGAGAAACACGAGGTACGAAGTTTATTTACTACTCATATCATTCTGTCATGCGGAGACGAGAGGTGACGTGTCACGTGTGTGGCGCGTCTGTGGCGGTGCTCGCTCGTGCTGGGGGAATTCAAGCAGACTGTTGCTCCATTTGAGTTTAGAGAAACATAAAAAAAATTTATAAAATAGAGAGAGCATAGCGTGGAGTTGTGTGTTCGGTGCTACAGACACAGAAGCACGAGGGACGAACATTAAAAGGTAAGGCAAAATATTACTCCTTTAAACAGAGTAAGGAAATAATTGAGCAATGAAGTAAAGGCTCATTACGCTGAGTAAAGGCAGCCATTGACGTTGATCTAATAGATTAAACAACTCGGCGGTTAGGAAGCGGAGAAGCGAGCGGATAAATAAAGAAAATAAGTAGTAGTAGTAATAGATAAATGAATAGTAAAATACACAGTAGCGGCAAACTATGGCCAAACGGTCTAATCGCGTGTGACAAAAAAGGCAGAAGCCATAAACACAAGTAAAAGCTTTATTATCATTTCACCCATATATAGCAGATGCAGTACACAGAAACGTTTTTGCAGGACCCATAGTCCAACTTAAAATTTTACAAAACACCACAGAATTTCACAAGACAAGAGCAAAACTACCACAAGCAAAACACTGAATGAAGTCTCCTGCAACATAAAGTGCAAAGTGTGCAACCTGAGTGCAAACAGTGCAAAAATATAACATACAATGCAAATAACAAATGTGCAAATCAGGAAAAAAAGTAGGCGTAAACATAAAGGCACACTTAGGCAAAGGCAATGCATGTCATAGTAGAAAAGCAAAGGCTACCACCTGATCGCTAAAGGGAGTGGTGGGTACCTTGGGCACGTATCCCGGCCTTGGTCTCAAGACAACGTAAGAGTCTGCCTGAACAAACTCTAAGAAGGCCTCGTTGACACAGAGGGCTTGGAGGTCCCCCAACCTCTTGATCGAGGTCAGAGCAATCAGGAGAGCCGTCTTCCAAGAGAGGGCTCTAAGTTCTGCTGACTGCAAAGGCTCGAATGGGTCTCCCTGTAGGGTCTGTAAGACCACGGAGAGATCCCAAAAGGGGATAAGGTGCGGGGCCGGAGGACGCAGCCTCCTGCAGCCTTTGAGGAACCTGATCACCAGATCGTGTCTCCTCACCGATCTGCCCCCCACGGTGTCGTGGTGTGCCAAGATGGCAGCCACATACACCTTAATGGTGGAGGCA